>CAZYAM010000193.1:0-1577 GCA_964645575.1 uncultured Ignavibacteriaceae bacterium | reverse complement strand
CCACTTTATTCAGTGTCTTCCATGGTGTCGCTGTTGAAGTGCCGTTATTGGCATCCTTGCCGGTCGATGATGAAACGTAATACGTTGTCTGTGCGTACAGTGGAGCGGCGAGCATTAGCAAAAAAAGTAATTGTTTCATTTTTATTGACTCTTATGTTTTTTCGTTTTTGTATTTGCGAGGCATATGCCACAAGCTTAGTTCCATAGATAGCGAGAACGGAAAAACGGCTAAAACAGACGAAAAACAAAACAATCATTGATTTAAAGGAACAAGAAATAAGGGTAGGAAAAAGCTGATTGTAGAAAAGTAAAATAAATCTTACAAAGGGTAGGATAAAGTTGATTTTGACTTTTTAATACGAAGTGATGTGAGAGGTAATGTAAAAAAAATATTTCCGGAAGATTACCGCTATTACTTAATGCTATTTAATTTGTGATCAATAAAAAAAATATTTTATATGTATTTAAATATCTTGCTTTCTTTCCCATCGTGTTGGTTCGTAAATAAATCGTACCCATTGTGCAAAGAATTCCAGGCCGTGACTGCGCCAGCGGTTCATAGGATTATTGATGTCCAGATTTGCGGGAGGGAGAATATCGGTTCGTCCGAGTGCAGCATCTCTTTTATATTCCTCTACTAATCTCTGTGCTTCATATTCCGGATGCCCAAGGTGCATCAGAAAACGATGGTCGGCACTTTCAAAAATTGTGTATCCGCCGTTTTTAGAATGAGCAAGAAGATTAACTAAGCCGTTTTCTTGTGCGGACTCAAGATCTTTGTCGGAAATTCCGGAATGCCGGCTTTGCACACACCAAAATATATCGTCTAAATCACCGGTAATGGGATGAGACCGTTCAAGATTCCGTGTTTCAAAGACGCCGAAGAGTTTTTGCTCGTATATTTCTTTTTCAATTTCCAATATTTTTGCAAGCGCTAATCCTCCCCAACAAATGCCGAATGTCGATGTGATGTTTTGTCGCGCGAAGGATAGAATGGTTGTGATTTCATCCCAGTAATTCACATCCTCATACTTCATTTCTTCAACCGGAGCGCCTGTAAGGATAAGGCCGTCGAGAGAAGATTTCGAGATTGCATCCTCGAAGTAATCGTAGTACAGCTCGAGGTGATTCTGATCTGTGCTTTTATATGTATGGGAATGAAGACGAAGCCATATCGGTTCAACTTGAATAATGCTACGACTTAATGGATAGAGAAGCAGCGGCTCGTACCATTCTCCTTTTGGCATAATGTTTAAAACGCCAATTCGTAATGGACGAATGTCGGCGCGATTTGCTTCTTCTTCCGAAATACAAATGATACCGCGTTGTTCAAGTTTGCCTCGATGTTTATATTCATTTGGAAGTATGACACTCATAGGAAATCCTTGATATATTCGTTTTAATTGCCGTGTGCTTTTTGTCTTTAATCAAACAGTATTCAGTGCCTGAAAGGCTTGTGCAAAATCGGCAATAATATCATCGATGTGCTCAATGCCGACAGAGACACGCAGTAATTCCGGTGCAACACCGGCCGAGTGTCGTTCTTCTTCTGAAAGCTGCGAATGGGTTGTTGATGC
>CAZYAM010000192.1:0-1599 GCA_964645575.1 uncultured Ignavibacteriaceae bacterium | reverse complement strand
TGTTTAATAATTTCCTGAAAGCGGTTGAGAGATTCGGAATAATTTCTCTGGCGCATCTGCAAATCGGCTTTTGCAAATTCCGTCAAACCGGGCAGCGATGAAGTTATATTCTCTTGAATAAAATACTGCAGCTGAAGAGCATCATTTGTAATATCTGTGCCGAGCTTCGTGTTAAACTGCTTTAAAAGCGATAGTGATGAATCGAACTTCGTTTCAAAGTAATTCAGTTCGGCTAATTTGAACACAGCCTTTTCTTGATAGACAACGAGCGGTATTTTTGCAATCATTTCGAATTCCTTGCGCGCTTTGGCAAGGTCGTTGCGTGCTGTCTGAATTTCACCAGCTTTAATCTCGGCATCGAAAAGAATATTCATTGTGTTGGGAAGATCTCTGATCTTGTTGAAAGCGTCTAATGCACCGTCGAGGTCAAATAATTTATCGAACTTTATAACACCGATTCGAAATAACGACTGCACGGCAAGGTCGGGATGATCCTCTGCGGAGGCAATAGATTCATATGTTTGGATTGCATCACGGTAGGCCGGCTGCGATTCCGGTTCAAGAATACCGGCTTCATCGTCTATTTCTTCAAGAGCACGGGCGTACCCGAAACGTGCATACGGCAATACACTGCTTTTATCAAAATGATCTATGATTTCCTTAAATACCTTTGCTGCTGTTCTCGATGCATGTTCCTGAATCAGCTGCTGTGCAAAATTGTATAATTCGCTTCCGCCGGCATTAGTTAAACGGTCGATAATACGATAGTGTTCAAGTGCAGAATCGTACTGTTTATCTTCCATCAAAAGCCAGACGTATAATCGATGAAGTCCGATATTATCCGGTTCGTTTTTCACTTCTGCTTTTACGGTCTTTAATATTTCCCGGAGAGCCTCAGGTTTGAAAATGATTGTATTAAGCCGCGATTGAACGGACGATAACTGATCCGGATTATTTTTCATGAGGCGGATATACTCTTGAGTTGCCGGAACATACTGCTGCAATGCGGCATACAAGGTTCCCAGTTCGTCTGCGAAAAGCGACTCATTTTTACATATTTTCCGGCCATTGATATAAGTGCGAATGCACTTTTCATACAAACGGTGCTGCATCATTTCATTAGATAGAATACGATAAGTCTGCACATTATGCGGATCGATAGATAAGGCGGAATTCCATGCAGAATCGGCGGCAGCTTCATTTCCTATATCATAATAAAGGGCGCCGAGTGTTGTCAGAAGAATAATATCGCGCGGATGAGTAACGAACCACCTTTGTATTATACCGATTGCTTTGTCGTATTCCTTCAGTTGTGAGTAACTGCGCTGCAAGCCATTGAGAAAAGTGAAATTCATCGGGTCAGATTTATACAACTCCTCGTATATCGCAACAGCTTGTTCCCATTCTCCTGCCCGCTCAAGATTCTGCGCGAGCCGAAGCTTCGTTTTTCTATCAGTGTCTTGAGAAAAAGACAGATTGAATAATATAACTATGAACAAGAAAATAGTATATGCGATTCTTGTTTTCACTTTTTCCTTTTTATATGCGCGTGTTCCTTATCTTTCAATCAATATACAAAAAGGAGAACCGATTTGCGAA
>CAZYAM010000191.1:0-1614 GCA_964645575.1 uncultured Ignavibacteriaceae bacterium | reverse complement strand
ATCCCGTACAACGGGACTTTTGTCATTTCTTTTGTGTCAAGACAAAAGAAATGACACTCAGCACAACACATATTGGACAGCATATATCAATCTAATTATTTCATATAGGGGCTTACTTCTTCCCCTTGTTAAAAACTTGTCCAATTTTATTCATTTTCAAAGCCTACAAATTATTACTCACTCTATTTTGGACAGCAGTGATTCAATATCACTTATCATCGAAAGACCATAATAACCTTCGGAAGGTAATAAAAATGGAAATACGTTTCACGTATTACAGTCTCAGGCTTCCAGCCCTTTCGAAGGTTACATGTCCTCCTCTTCCAGAGATCTGAAAAGTTCCTCGTACTGGTCGATAATCTTCGCCCAGGTATAGCGCTCTTCTATTCTATTGCGAGATTTTTCGCGGTAGATCTCAATAGCGGCAGGATGGTGTTCTACGAAATCAATAAGGCGTGAAAGGCTTTGCGGATCTTTATTGAAATAAAGGCCGTATTCTTCCTCATCCAGCACTTCACGATTGAAAACATTGTCCATTGCAAGGACGCAGCATCCGGAAGCAAGTGCAGTCAGCAATGCAGGATTCGTTCCGCCGTATCCGTGGCCATGAATATATGCATATGCATTTGTATACAATTCATTGAGAAGATCAGGATTATTTATATACCCGGTGAAAATAATACGCGGATCTCTAATCTGCTTTATCGACTGCGCATAAGGGTCATCATAGGTCACATCGCCTACAACAACAAGTTTCTTTTTTGTCCCCGAGCATCTGAACTCCTGAATAATAATGGATATATTGTTATCAGGCACTAATCTGCCGACAACAAGATAATACTCGTCAGGAATCAATCTGTTATTTTCAATCAATCCAATTTTATAACTTGCAGATAAATTCGCACCGTATTCGATAACCAAACTTCTGACATTAAACTCATTTCTATATATCTCATCCATCCGTTCTGAATCCGTGACAACAACGTCGAACAATTTAGTAGCCATTTGGGATGCAAAATAGTAATACTTTGAACCCAATCCTTTCCATTTTGGACGCAGCCATTCCAGGCCGTCTACGTTAATGACCGTTTTCTTTCTGAAAAGTTTAGTCAGCAAACCGAACGGTCCATTCGCTGAGTTGACATAGAATACGATATCATTTGATGAAAAAAGGACATGTAGAGTCGAAAGGAATGAATTTGTAATTTGACTTAAATTCTTCGTATTAATGGATGGAAAATATTTTAAATATACTCCATTTACAATTTCCGGACGGCTTTTAAAAAAGCCCCTGTGGCAATAAACTGTTACGCTGTTGCCCCGCTCTACAAGTCGTGGAGCCAGCTCTGATACTAAAGTTTCGTATCCGCCAAAGACGCATGGATAACCACGGGTGCCTATAATAGCAATATTCATTAAGCAACTCCAACATTATTTTCAAAAGTCAATGCTATTCGTGCTATATTCAAGTTACGCCGGAATAATTGTTACAAAAATAGCGCCTCTTAATTAATGTAGGTCAATTGTAATTACTTTCCACTGAATATTCAATATTTACTGCTTTTTCATTAAATATTTATAGGAATTCTCGTATTGATTAGTAATTTTCTCGCA
>CAZYAM010000190.1:0-1690 GCA_964645575.1 uncultured Ignavibacteriaceae bacterium | reverse complement strand
ACAGACGAATATCATTATCAATCATGGGTAAAGATCTCGAAGGATGAAGGATTCGATTTCTTCGATCACGAGTTCAACCATAAATTCCGCGGCGTAGCTCGGATGAAATGTGTTGATATTATTACGGAAGCTTCTGGAAGAAAATACACACCGGCTCAAAAGCAGGAATTAGCGGACAGGAAAAACAGGTATTTTGTGGAATCCCTCGCTACTGTTACGACAGAGATGCTGCTGCCGGGATCTTTGGAAATGTTGAAGGAATTAAAAAAGCGCGATATAAAAATCGCAGTTGCTTCAAACAGCCGTAATGCAATGACTATCATCAGGCAAACACAAATAGGGCATTTTCTAGATGCAATTGTTGACGGTTATCAGATAGAAAATTCCAAACCTGATCCTGAGGTATTTTTGGTTGCGGCAAAAAAAATCAGCGTCCCTCCTGCCAACTGTCTTGTAGTGGAAGACGCATTTACGGGTATTGAATCGGCGCAGCGGGCAGGAATGAAATCGCTTGGTATCGGTACAAAAGAACGCCTTCCCAATGCAAGTATAGTAGTTCCTGATCTTTCGGCAATTTCTGTCGATGAATTATTGAAACTGTAAGTGCACATTACGATGTGCCCCTACTTTCCGAAAGTTATCCATGTATAATCTACGAGAACTTTCGGAAAGTAACGCTATGCTTGATTTTAAGTAGATGAAGACACATATTTACGATGACATAGCGCAATTCCTTTAAGAAGGCATGGTAAATAAATAAGTAATTATCGACCTTTTATACCTAATAGTCACGATAAGTCGATGCAGTCGACCTAATCACATGTTAGCTGGCATTTAAAAATTGATAATTATTATTCCAGCAAAATGGTACGTTAATTCTTAATTTATTCTTACTCTGAAAGTAGATAAAAATGAAAAATGTTTTACTGTTAAGTATTGTATGTTTTATGTTTATATCTTACGGATGCGAACCGTCTTTTTTCACCTTGACAAACAATGAAGATGTGTATCCCGCAACTCAATCTACCAGCATCAAAGTAACTACAAACGACAAAATTGAAGGTGAATACTCCGAGATAGGTTATATTTTTGCCAACGGAGGAACTATTAACACCTGCATTGAAAACCTGAAATTGAAAGCAGCTGAACTCGGAGGTACAGCAGTTATTAAACTTCAAACAACTGTGGTAAAAAGTTACCTAATAATAATATTTATTCCCATTCCGTCCGTTCAGTATTATGCTCAGGGAATAATCGTTAAACAATAATTTGAGTAATATATATAACTGGAAAATTAAATTATGAAAATAAAAGAATTTCGTCTTCATATACTTTTAACTATGGTCATATTCATGACAGGATGTGGTACCGAAAGTATGTACTATTTGAACGATGGTGTAAAGAAACTTCCTGCAACATCGGTTAATAAAGTAATGATTTCGTCTGAGCATGCGGTTCCCGACACATCCTATATTGAAATGGGTTACGTTTCTGTCCATATTACAAATGTTAGCAGTGGTGATGAATTAAAAAGGGCAATAAAGGAAGAAGCTGCCTCCATAGGAGCCGATGCTGTTATTGACTTCAGAATATTTGGAGCAGGCGGAATTGCTGGTAATTATGCTATTTATGACTACAGGATATACGGTTTAAATGCGGGCGGAATTGCTGTCAAGTATAAATAATTCTT
>CAZYAM010000189.1:0-1707 GCA_964645575.1 uncultured Ignavibacteriaceae bacterium | reverse complement strand
AATTGATATATTAGAATACTAAGGTATCATATGTATATAAACGATGCACGGATTAAACGCATATCACAAAATGATAATTCAAATTCCATGAAACATCTTATTGCCTTATTTCTAATTATGGCCTCAGTGAACAGCGTCGGCCAGACACTTCATTATATAAATTCATCTCTGCCGATAGAAATGAGAGTCAACGACCTTCTTCAGAAAATGACCCTTGATGAACAGGCAGCACAGCTTATTGGAGAATACTCTGTAGACTCTCTGGCATTCGATGAAAACGGAAACTTTATCAGCACACAGGATACTGCAGTTCTTAATCACGGTATCGGCAGTTACGGTGTCTGGTTCCTTAGAGGCGAACAATCGCTGCGCTGTCAAGCTCAGTGCATCAACGGTATTCAGCGGTATATGATAGAGAAAACCCGGCTTGGTATTCCGGTATTTACTTTCGGCGAATCGCTTCATGGCTTTATGGCTAACGGTGCGACATCATTTCCTCAGGCGATTGCACTCGGATACACAGATGATACTTTTAAAAAACGAGAAACTGCCTGCCGGTCAGGCAGGAAAAACACTCCCCTTTGATTCGATAAAAATTAAAACGTTGGCTGTCATAGGTCCAAATGCTGCAGATATACATCTCGGCGGCTACTCGGCTATTCCGATGAAGGGTGTGAGCGTACTACAAGGTATACAGGAATTTGCCATAGGAAAATTTAAGGTTCTATATGCAGAGGACTGCAAGCTTACGTTAAATAAGGAATGCAATTGGATTGTAAATGAAAATCCGATCTTTAACAGTCCTAAAAAAGATAAAAAACTTATTTCAGAAGCGGTAAAAATAGCCAGACGAAGCGACGCGATAGTCCTGATTCTCGGAGAAAATGAATTGATATGCCGTGAGGGCTGGAGTGAAATCCACTTAGGCGACCATGACAACCTGGATTTAATCGGACATCAAAATGAACTCGCAAATGCAATTCTGAATATCGGTAAACCGACAGTCGTTCTTCTTATCAACGGCCGTCCGATAAGCATTAATGAACTAAGTAAAAAAGCCCCTGCGATTATCGAATGCTGGTATCTCGGGCAGGAAACCGGTCACGCAGTAACTGATGTGATTTTCGGGAAAGTAAATCCTTCCGGGAAACTTACGGTTACTATCCCGCATTCAGTAGGACAATTACCCTGCTATTACAATAGAAGACCATCCCGATTCCGGGAGTATGTATTGAGTGATTCCTCTCCTTTATATCCGTTTGGATATGGATTAAGCTATACAGCATTTGAATATTCCAATCTTAAAATTTCTCAAAAAAATATTTCAGCAGACGGCAGTACGGATATATCTATCGAAGTGCGTAACAGCGGTGCGATGAAGGGAGACGAAATCATTCAACTTTACATTCATAAACTTGCCAGTCTTCCGACACGGCCTGTAAAAGAGCTGAAAGATTTTACACGCATTTCACTTAATCCGGGCAAATCAAAGACCGTTTACTTCAAACTTACGCCGGATAAACTTGCAGCACTCGACATGGACATGAAGCGAATCGTCTCGACCGGTGCGTATGAAATTCTTGTTGGAAAAAATTCTGTGGATGTGTTGCGTGATACGTTGATTGTTAGATAATCAGAGTACCATAATCCTTCTTCCTGTGATAAAATCCGGCGGAAAGAAGGAACAGCGACATCTATTAGATACAG
>CAZYAM010000188.1:0-1758 GCA_964645575.1 uncultured Ignavibacteriaceae bacterium | reverse complement strand
TTTTACGATGCTTTCGATCTCAATGTCTATCATTAATCTACCAAATTTCTTGACACTAATAAAGTTATTCTATGGATTACGTTGCCGTTTCATACGCCATTGCGTTCAACAACAGTATACGATTCTTCATAGGTGGATGTGTTGCAAAGAGATCCGCCCACCAGCCTTCTTTCGCATTGATTTTCTTTCCTAATGGATCGACTACGCACAAATGGGCAATTCCACTATGGAATGAAGCCGTCGGTTCAAAGGCATTTTCTATCTTTGTCAGGGCACTTGCCAGTGTTTTCGGATTTCGTGTCAGCTCTGCTCCGCCTGCATCGGCCAGATATTCCCGCTGGCGCGAGACAGCCATTGCAACAATGCGAGCAATCAATGGAGAAAGAAGCAATGTAAAGAGCCATGCAATAAATAAAAGGCCTCGAAGGAACCATCCTATTGCAGGTATCTGGCTTCCAGTAAATCCGCCGAAGATTACACTCTTTTTCATCCATTCGGAAAGCAGAAGTACTGCGCCAAAAAGAATTGTTATGATTGTCATTAGACGTGTATCTGAATTGCGTATGTGACTCATTTCGTGTGCGATGACTCCCTGAAGCTCATCACGTTCAAGTCTTGATAATAGACCTGACGTTACAACAATAGAACTATCGGCCGGACTTGTTCCGATTGCAAAAGCGTTCGGATCAGAATCATCAACTACATATACTGATGGACAAGGGATTCCTGCTGCGAGACTCATTTCCTTTACAGTATTTAATAATTCGGGCAGTCTGGAAATTTCTTCGCTTGGTTGTTTGGCATGTATTGACCAGAGTATAGACTTTTTTCCCCATTTTAAACTGGTTATAATAGCGACAATGCCGATAATAACAGTTAAAGTTGTTCCTATCGGAAGGTATCGTAAAATGGGAAATTCGAGATATTTTGAAATGTAATGTCTTGAGGGAAATAGGCTCTCATAAAAGAAAATAAATAATAGCATAATTAGAAAAGCAGAAGAAATAGTAATATGGATACTCAGCCAGAATATTGTATTATCATTGTCTTCTGCAAACGCTTTCGGTTCTTTCCACAATCCTAACGCAGCACGCTGCCGAAAATTCCAAATTCCAGACGCAACCATGAGTATGACAAACGGAAGGATTATGAGTCGTGCTACGGGACTAATATTTAAGAAGACGTCAAAACCTATGCCTACGGCAGCGATAAGAAGGACAAACGCTATCAGCAGCAGCCATGTCATTCTTTGGTTGTGGGCCTGCTGCTCGTAAATGTTGCGAGCTTTTATAAGAATGGATTCGGACATAATGCTTCACATTAAATTTTTTGATACGCCATCGCATTTAAAAATATAATGCGTTTTTTCATCGGTGGGTGCGTGGCTAAGAGTTCCGCCCAGAATCCTTCTTTTTCATTCACTTTTTTTCCGAGCGGGTCCACCACGCAAAGATGAGCAATACCGCGTTTGATTGCTGCGGTCGGTTCCGAAGCATCCTCAAGTTTTTGCAGCGCCTTGGCAAGTGCAAGCGGATTGCGTGTAAGTTCGGCAGCGGAAGCATCGGCAAGATATTCACGCTTGCGTGATATCATCATAGCCATCAATCGTGTGATGATCGGTGCAAGGATTAATGTCAGCAGCCAGAGAATCAGGATTACGGGGCCAAGTGAATTTTTTTCTTTTGATCGACGGCCCTTTCCGGCTAATCCGAAACGCATTCCCCGAAGTGCTACATCCGATAGTAAAACAATTGCACC
>CAZYAM010000187.1:0-1779 GCA_964645575.1 uncultured Ignavibacteriaceae bacterium | reverse complement strand
GATTGCTATTTTTTGTGATTCTGCAAGTGCGGCGACTTGATTACTTTCCGGTAAAAATTAACAGTGAAAATAATTATGCAAATCCAGGTCGACAGCATTACTATCAAAGCCGATATTGTCATAGGAATGCCTCTTTCTGTTTTGCGGGTATATTGTCATGTTGTTTCCAGGCATAACGGACTGCTGCGGCAATAAGAATAAAAGTAATCAACAACAGCAGCCGTGTCATATCAATGATGAATACCGATGTCGGTATACCGTCGATGAAGTACCGCGTATCTTCTATTCCAATTCTAAAAATTTTGCCAAAAATACTGCCGGGATCGAGCGGCCAGCCCTGACCTGCAAGCAGTTGACTGAAAGCTGATTTCCATTTTCCTCCCAACGGCGAAATAAATGATCCGAGAAAGACAGCAATCAGAAAAATCGGCGTGATATATTTTATAACAAAACGGTAAAAACGCGGAACTTTAATATCCGCGCCGCGTGTAATTTCTTCCCATCCTTTATCCATACCGAAAATCCATGCAAAGGCAAGAGATTCGAATAATGCGAAAGCGACGAGCGAGAATGTGCCCGACCAGTCATCGAACTCGCCGAAAGCGCCATGCGAGTAAAACAAAACGCAAGGAATTATCAGAACGATCAGAAATCCGCCGAAATAACGGACGGATTTGTGCCGGTTCATGTGATATTCGTCTTGAAGGAACGCAATAACCGGCTGACCCATTGCGAGCGAGCTTGTTATACCGGCGAAAAACAGAAGTCCGAACCAAGCAACGCCGGCGAGAGCTGCCAGCAGCGGTCCCCAGTTCTGGAAAAGAATCGGCATCGTTTGAAAACCCATTGACAATCCGACGATGCGCTGTACCTCGTCGAGTCCGAGATAAGCAACGCCGATCGGAATTATGATAGAACCGCCGAGAATAACTTCGACGAATTCGTTTGTAAATCCGGCCGACACTGCATTAAGTGCAATATCGTCTTTTTCATGCAAGTATGCGGCGTAACAATGGATACATCCCATGCCGACGGACAGCGTGAAGAAAATTTGTCCTGCTGCTGCGAGCCATACTTTGGGATCAGCAAGCGATTCGAAACGCGGCTGCCAGAGGAAATTCAATCCCATTGCTGCATCGTTAATGGCATTCAGCTCACCGCTGCTTAAAGTAAGAGCACGAACGGCAAGAAAGATCCCGAAGATGATAAGAAGCGGCATACCGATTTTACATGCGGTTTCGATACCCCGGTTTAATCCGCGCGAGAGAATCCAGAGATTCAGAGAAAATGTAATGGTGAAGAAAAAAATTGCCTGACCTGAGATATTAAATAAAGGGTTTCCGTCCGCGCCGATGTACTGAATGAAGTAATTTCCGACATCCAAAGGAGCCATACCACTGAATGTCCCGGCGAGAGAGTGCCACACATATCCAAGAGTCCATGATTCGAGATAGCAATAATATGCTGCAATCGTAAGGTTTGAAAATATACCGAACACCCCGGTATATTTCAGCCACTTATGGTTTCCCAGTTTATCCATTATACCGGGACCGGAATGATGTCCGAACCGCCCGCCGTTTCGCCCGATTGCCCATTCGATCCAGAGAAGGGGAATGCCCATAAGGATGAACGAAACCAGGTAAGGAATAATAAATGCTCCGCCGCCGTTCTGCACTGCCTGTGCCGGAAAACGGAGAAAGTTACCGAGTCCGACTGCATTGCCTGCCATAGCAAGCACAAGTCCTACCCGGGAACCCCATCGTTCTTTATGTTGCGTCA
>CAZYAM010000186.1:0-1780 GCA_964645575.1 uncultured Ignavibacteriaceae bacterium | reverse complement strand
TGTAGGCGAGTTTATCTGCTTGTGGATCTCTCGCAGCAATTTGAAAGTTAACCAGATGGCGATCGCTTCCGAGACCAGCAAAAGTCCGAACGATCCTTCGTATATGATCTTCCAGATCAATGAAGTTTCTTGATGGGGGATCACCGGTAATACTGTGAATCGGGTAGTAATATTATAAACTAAAATTCCTGCCAGGATGCCAAGTAAAGCAACAGCCGCTTGTCGTGCAAACTTCGTTGATAAAAGGAAAACAATTATAAGCGGCGCAAAGCAAAAAAATAAGAAAGCCGGCATGTTAGGGACCAGAGAAAAAAATAAATCGATTTTTTCATGCGCATATGTGCTAATCATTATTAAAACAGTATGAGCTGAGATTACAAACACTGCCTGTTTCGCCAGCAAACGGATACTTTCTGTAAGTATCATATATTTCCCTTTCATATTTATAATAACATTATACGAATTATTCCTGAATGATTCTGCGTGCTAGTACGAACCGTTTAAGGAGTGATTTTTCAAAATAGTCCGACGACGGATCTAAACTGCTTAACCTTACGCTCTTTGAAATACTGCTGTGAATGAACAATCCTTTTCCTAAAGAGAGGCCGACGTGAGAAATGCGTTTTGATTTATTCCCTACTTTTTGCGAACCGAAGAAGAGGAGGTCGCCCTTCCGTAGATTCTCAAAATTCTTTCCCGGATCGATTGGTATCCCCTGGTCAGCTTGCTGATCGGAATCACGATACAATTCCATGCCATTTAATCGATACACTATTTTTGTAAATCCTGAACAATCCATTCCTTTCACCGATGTTCCGCCCCAAATGTAGGGAATGCCTAAAAGTGCTTTCGCCGTCTTTTCAAGATTTTCTCCTGTAAGCTTGCGGTTTTTCTTCCATTCATCGAGATCCTGTATGAAGGAGTCCTGAATATATCCCTTTTGTCCGTCGGCAAGTTCCACTGATGCCCAGCCATTACTCTTTCCGGTTATTTTTAAAATACATCCGGACACAACATGGCAGAGCGGTACCGATGATGAATCAGGTGCCTTGTGAACAATACATTCTAATTCTGTGATAATTACTTTTTGAGGAGTGTTCCAGGTATTTATGCCGGTTTGATTTACCGTGAAGAGTGACGCTGTATCGATCCATCCAAGATATCGGTCGGGCATTCGTATAAAATAACATCCTCCGGCTTTCTTCAATAATGTTACAACTGTGCCCATTAATACCTGCGTAGTCAGCTCTCCTTGCTTGTTAGGTTTGTCTCGAATATCTCCGATGTCAATAATAACGATGCCGTTTCTGAGTCCGCCCAGCGATACATCAGGAAGTACACGAATGCTGTCGATTACTTTTTCTTTTAAATTCCTGCTCAGTGCGGTGATTAGAGCTGTTTTTGCTGCAGGAGTGTCAACTTCCCCGAAGAACACAATTCCTGTTTTTGTTTTTCTATAAGATATATCAAAGACCGCAGTTCGCCGGTCGGGCGCATACCGCTGCTGCGTGGATTGAAGAATGCGTTTGACGAGTGTGCTTTGATCCGCTGCTCTTGCTTCTAAAGCGAGGAGAATAAAAAGGATAACAACAATAGAACCTATGAAGTATGATTTCATTGATCCACTATTGAATTGGAATCGCTATTAAATCTATGCGCCACAAATATAAAGGAAATATTTCCCTCGGTCAAATATTATTGGCGGCGGAATTCAGATTTGCTGCTGCAGCCAGGTTGATATATCCGAAAGGCTTTCATCGCTGATTGTGTGCTGGATTGG
>CAZYAM010000185.1:0-1837 GCA_964645575.1 uncultured Ignavibacteriaceae bacterium | reverse complement strand
CTGATTGTTTTTATTACTTACTTTTCTCCATTAAGTCTTAAAAGAGTTTTTAAAATGCTTGTATATAAAAAATATTATAACGTATGTAATAATTTATATTAGGAGAGCTTCTTGAATTCCACCATAATTTTTGGTACCTATTACAATTAGCAGGTGTAAATAATATTTCTTGCTTGTCTCGTATCGTATTAAGAACAGTCGTATTGAAAGGACATTCATTTGGATTCTCTTTATATATTACCGATTCTTCTTTTTTCCGTTGTCGTCCATGAAGTAGCACATGGGTGGGTAGCGTTGCGGCTGGGTGACTCGACTGCCTATGATGCCGGCAGATTAACATTCAATCCGATTCCACATATCGATCCGGTTGGTTCTATCGTGGTTCCATTGCTATCATATATCTCTGTTGGCTCTGTATTCATTGCTTGGGCAAAACCGGTGCCGGTTAATCCGGCAAATTTTCGCAATTTTCGCCGGGATGATATTCTGGTCTCCGTCGCAGGGCCAATTTCCAATTTGCTGATGGCATGCTTTTGTGCGATTTTTTTGATTCTTTCAGTGCATATTTTAAGTCCTTTGTTGTCGGCTGAAAGTTATTTTCAACGTGAAATGGCTTCGTTCATAATAAACATGTTTACTGTCGGTATTACGCTGAACATTTTTCTTGCTGTTTTTAATTTAATCCCCATTCCGCCGCTGGATGGTTCGCATGTATTATCTGTATTGCTTCCGGAAAAACTAAGCGTGAAATTCAGGCAGATCGGGTTCTTTGGAGTTCTTGTAGTGATTATATTGATGCGAATACCGTCGTTCTGGCATGCCGTTTCTCATATAATTCTTACATTGCGCATGCCGTTGGATATGCTGGTTGGATTGTTTTTATAGATAATGAATAAATATTAATAGATCGCTATGCTGTCTTTTAATTGAAAAGCCTTGGAATGTAAATGAATTATATAGCATATAAAGAAAATTTACTCTTATGTGAAGAAATTCCGTTAAAGGAATTAGCGGAAGAGTACGGTACACCGTTATATATATACAGCAAGAACCAGATCGTAGAAAATTACCGCTTATTCCATGATGCACTGGGCGAAACGAATCATCTCGTTTGTTATGCTCT
The DNA here is from genome assembly GCA_964645575.1 of uncultured Ignavibacteriaceae bacterium. Taxonomy (GTDB): domain Bacteria; phylum Bacteroidota; class Ignavibacteria; order UBA10030; family UBA10030; genus Fen-1298. The sequence continues at coordinate 714 of CAZYAM010000185.1, read as the reverse complement.
AAAGGCAAATGCAAATCATTCTATTTTAAAAATACTTGCAGAAGAAGGTGCAGGTGCGGATGTAGTATCTGCCGGGGAGATATATCTTGCATTAAAAGCCGGATTTACTCCCGATAAGATTGTCTTTGCAGGCGTCGGGAAAAGAGAAGATGAAATTGAATACGCGTTGAAGGAGAATATTTTTTCTTTCAATGTTGAGTCAGTAACAGAGCTGCAGATGATCTCGCGTGCCGCTCTTCGATTGGGAAAAAAGGCCCGGGTCGCTCTTCGCATCAATCCGGATATCGATGCGCAAAGCCATCCATATATTACCACGGGACTGCAATCGGCTAAATTCGGCATCGAAGCATCAAAAGCATTTGAGGTATTTCAGTATGCGGCATCATTATCGTCGCTGGAATTGGTTGGAATTCATACCCATATCGGGTCGCAAATTACAAAAACAGAGCCGTTTACTGCAACGGCAAATTATGTTGTCGGACTGGTAGAGAAACTGCGTTCGGCCGGAATCAATTTGACGCATATTGATTTTGGAGGCGGCTACGGCGTTCAGTACACCGATGCTGTCTCCCATGAAGCACTGCCGAAAGAGGAAAAAACAGACGTACCCGTACCATCTTCGGTGAATTTTTTCACGGATGTACTGCCTACTCTCAAATCAACCGGTTGCTTTCTCTTGATAGAACCGGGCCGTTCGATTATTGCAAATGCCGG
>CAZYAM010000184.1:0-2064 GCA_964645575.1 uncultured Ignavibacteriaceae bacterium | reverse complement strand
GTCGGAAATTTTTCCAGTTTCGTGTTATATGCTGTCGTAATGTCGTTGTAAAACTGGCGCGCGAATGTGATTTGGTTCTCCGTTGTCGTCAATTCTTCCATCAACTGTTTTACTTGCTCGTTTGACTTAAGGGTAGGATAATTTTCAACGACGGCAAAAAGCTTTGAAAGCGCGGATGAGAGCACGTCTTCTTTTGCAATACTATCGGAAACACCTTTTGAATTAACCGCTGCTGCACGTGCCTGGATTACGCTTTCCAGCGTACTCTTCTCAAATTCCATTTGTCCTTTTACTGCATTAACAAGATTGGGAATAAGATCGTGCCGGCGCTTGAGCTGCACATCAATTTGCCTCCACGCATTACGTACCTGATTGCGAATTTTAATGAGAGAATTGTAAATACCGATTAAAATAAGAAAGAGAATAATAATGACAGCGGCGATTAGAAAGAATGGCATAACGTCCTCCGATAGTAATATAAATCGTTCTGATGAAGTATAATAATTTATTTTATTTCATGGAAGTGATTCTTTATATCCTATTGAAACTGTATTGTAGTTTCCCTGGCCATTTCGAATTTAATACCCGGAATATCCTTTAAAACCTGCTTTATCTCTTCCATTGTTTGAGGTTTGAGTTTAGAGATTGCTGTGAACTTTTCTCTGTTATGAAAAAGCTGTTCGAAATCCATCTCCATGAGTGTCACGCGGTTGGCATTGACATGCGTCGCGTTGGTTTTGAGTATTGTTCCCTTAACTTCTGCAGCGATCGATACCCGCAGTCCTTTCATCATCTCCATCATCATTTCCATATGGGAAGAATCATCATCTGCGGCTGGTGATTCTTCCGAATCATCGGGCGTTGAATCGGGCGTAAAAGTAACTTCAGGCTGCCTGATCGTGAGCGTCGGCTGATTTCCGCGCTGGAATGAAAAAGTGAATGGTTCATTTGATTCTACGTCGCTCGGGAGCGGAGCTTTTTCAGATGGATTTTGATTAATCTTCAGCGCATTAATATCCTTAAATGAATAATAAGCGATATAACCCTCTCTGTCCATTTCCGAAACTGGTTTTGCATACATAAAGTATACGCCTTTTCCCATCGCTGCCGCATCTTTAATAAGTTTCTTCTTATCGATGAGGCTGAATCCTTTTTTATTTTTTCCCTCGAAACTCTGTGTAAATTCCTTCATCTGCTGGAATGCTGCTTTGCTCATAAGAACGGTTTGTTCTACCGTGCCGCTGCCGTCGCGGTTGACTTTTACCAGAATATCGAATTCAAAACAGCCTATCAAACACAATGAAGACACGAGCAGCAAAAACATATTTTTCATATTTCCTCCAAAAACGACTTTATTTTTTAATATCGGCACCTGTTCCGAAGATTTTTTCTTTGTACTTCTGATAAATATACGAAACTGTAAGAAGTATGATTCCAAGCCCGATAAACGAAAAGATGCGGTATAATGTTTCCAGGTATGATAGATCGTAGATGAAAATTTTCAGAATTGTAAAACCGAATAGCACGAATGCAATAATCCGGAAATTCCTGAGCGACCGCCAAAATCCATACGCCATCAGCGTCACAGAATAAAGGAGCCAGATTCCAGAGAGGGAAAGTTGTCTCAGATTATTAATCTGCCTGAGTTCGCTGCCGATTATTCCGTTTACCACGATCTGTTTTTCAAAATAATCGATCGTTTCACCGGTTAGCAGTACAAGAACCAGCACCACAATCGCAACCTGAAGTGCGTTTAATGCTTTTGCAATCCAGTGTATCGCGCTGCGATGCGGTTCGATTATCCGGTATTGTAAAAATATTCCTGAAACTATTAAAAGTATCGAACCCGTACGGACGTTTAGAATCATATTGAAATCCGTGATTGGTTCGAACTTCAATCCGAATACTAAACCAACACATATACTCAATGCAAGCATTCCATATCCTGAAATCAGGACAGGCATAATTTTGCTTTTTAACGAAATCCAGACGAGCGGGAGAGAAATTGCGCACCAGATGACGGCGAGTACCAGAATGCGCAAATAAGACAGGTAATGGGGTGCG
>CAZYAM010000183.1:0-2081 GCA_964645575.1 uncultured Ignavibacteriaceae bacterium | reverse complement strand
AAGAAACTCCTCATCGGAAAAACTGCAATCAATGTACATTCTTCTTGTTGAGGATGAACCTACGCACGCTGTAGTTATGCGCCATACTATTCGATCGGCGAATCCTAATATCACACTGAGGGTTGCAGATTCATTAAAAGAGTACCGTAAACTCATTGAGAACACAATACCTGACTTGGTTTTGATGGATATGTATCTTCCAGATGGAAAAGCTCTGGATGTACTGACGTCTCCTTTGCAAGTCGGATTATTTCCGATTGTTATAATGACGAGTTCCGGTGATGAGAAAATTGCTGTTAAAGCGATGAAAGCAGGGGCGCTCGATTATATTGTGAAGTCCACGGAAACATTTAGAACAATGCCCCATACCATAGAACGCGCTTTGCATGAGTGGAAGCTTATTAAGGATCATAAACAGGCAGAAGAAGAACTGCGAGATAGCGAGCAGAGGTATAGATCGCTTTATGAAAATGTTACCGTAGGTTTGTATAGGACCACTCCTGCCGGAAAAATACTCATGGCAAACCGGTCGTTAATTAAAATGCTCGGATATACGACTTTCGAAAAACTTGCCGAAAGGAATCTCGCAAAATCTGGTTTTGGAAGAACAATCCTGCGTAAAGAATTTCTTAAAAAGATTGAAACAGAAGGCGAAGTCAATGATTATGAATCGACCTGGACTCGTAAGGATGGATCTCTTGTTATTGTACGAGAGAATGCCCATGCGATTCGAGATTCCCAAGGTAAGACATTGTATTATGACGGAACAGTGGAAGATGTGACAGAACACAGGCTTGCCGAATTAGCAGGCAAGTATGCAGAAGACGCACTATGGGAGAGCGAAAGAAAATACCACAGTCTGTTTGATAATGCGGTGGAAGGAATTTATTATACAACATCTGAAGGCAGATTTATCAATGTAAATAACGCTTTCGCGAGAATGCTTGGCTATGATTCTCCAGAAGAAGTTATTACCACGGTAACAAATATTGCCCAAGAGTTATATGTAAATCCGGATGAAAGGAAAAAAGCTGTCGATATTCTCAAAGAAAGGGGATTTCTCAAAGATTATGATATTCAAATGCGAAAGAAAGACGGCAGTGTTATTTGGGTATCTGCCAATGTCCGGTTAAAAAAATCTACGTCAGGAAGTGTCGAATTTGAAGGTTCTATTGCCGATATCACTGAGCATAAACGGGTAGAGCAGATACTGGAAAAAGAGCGGGGAGAGTTAAAGCTTCTTATCAATACGGCGCCGCTGATCATCTTTTATAAAGATACAGAAGGAAAGTTTATACGAGTCAATAAAGCATTTGCAGAAGCTCTTAAGATGAGAGAGGAAGATTTTATTGGGAAAACGGTTTTCGATTTGTATTCCAGTGAAATTGCACAGGCTATGACAAATGATGATAGTGAAGTAATAAAAACAAATCGTTCTAAGCTTGGCATCGTCGAAAAATATGAATCAGCAAATGGCATAAGGTGGGTGCAGACAGATAAAATTCCAATCAATGATAAAGAAAACAAAACGGTTGGTCTGATAGGTTTCGCGCAAGATATTACGGAGAAAAAAGAGGGGGAAAAAGCTTTACGTGAGAGTGAAGAAAGGTTCAGAAAAGCTTTTATGACGATTCCGGATGCAGTAACTATTAGTAGCTTAGAAGATGGAACGTACGTTTCTGTTAATAAAAGTTTCATACGAATTATAGGATATACAGAAGAAGAGCTTATTGGGAAAACTCCGGTAGAAAAAAGTATATGGGTTGATATCGAAGAAAGAAATGAATTGCTGAAAATATTGAAAAAGGATGGTGTTATTGATAATTTCGAAGCCCGGTTTCGTACAAAGAACGGTGAAATAAAAAACGGAATGATGTCTGCCTGTATAATCGAATTAAGCGGAATCCGGCATATACTTAGCGTCACGAGAGATATTACTGAACGAAAATATTATGATGAACAAATGAGGCAGATGCAGAAGTTGGAAGGACTTGGAACGCTCGCCGGAGGCATAGCACATGATTTCAATAATATTCTCGGAATCATACTTGCATACAATACCGGCATCAAGAGATTTAAGG
>CAZYAM010000182.1:0-2089 GCA_964645575.1 uncultured Ignavibacteriaceae bacterium | reverse complement strand
ATCCGATCCATCGTAAGCGAGGAGTCTTGTTTTTTTATAATGAAACGCGGATCAATTGGTTTAGTAAAACTCGGCCAGCCTGTTCCGGAATCGAACTTATCGTCGGAACTGAATAACGGTTCTCCGGAAACGATATCAACGTAAATTCCTTCTTTATGATTATTCCAATATGCATTATTAAACGGCGGTTCTGTACCGCATTGCTCCGTTACCCGGTATTGCTGATCGGTCAGTTTCCTTTTAATTTCTTCCTCTTTTGGCCTCTTATATTTATTCAATCCGACATCTCCCCATACCGCCTTGATGTACTGATCCCTTCCCGATGCGTTTCGGTAAGTGTAATAACGCGCCGGATTCTTCTTGCAGTACTGCTGATGATAGTCCTCTGCTGGATAAAATTCTGTAAATCCTATGATCTGAGTTGCAATAGGTTTGTCGAATATTCCGGACTTTGCTAATGCCTCTTTTGATTCGTCCGCTATCTTCTTTTGTGTACTATTGTGATAGAAAATAGCAGAGAGATATTGTGAACCGCGATCGGCAAATGAACCGCCGTCATCTGTAGGATCGATCTGCCGCCAGAAAATATCGACAAGCTCGGAATAACTGATAATCTTCGGATCGAAAAGTATTTGAACGGTTTCCAGATGGCCTGTCGTGCCGGAACATACTTCTTCATAAGTCGGATTTTTTACATGTCCGCCTGTATATCCCGAAATTACTTGTTTGATTCCGTCCAGATCGATGAAGACCGATTCGATGCACCAGAAGCATCCGCCTGCAAACGTCGCAGTATCGAGTTTTACGGAAGAAGAAACAGAATTTAATTGTCCCATTTGTTTTGAGTCCAATTTTAAGCATGAGCTGAAGATAAAGGTACTCAATATTAATAACGCTAATTCTTTTCTCACAGCCACACTCCGTTTTATTGAAAAAATATTGAAGTATCGTTTATACTATGAACAGTTTTTCTGAATAAATAGTTTCGCCTATTTTTGGAACAATGGAATCCAAGTAAAAAATGCAACTTTAATAAATTGGAGTTCGTATAGTATCTATTATTGATGAACATCCCGATTACATACAAGCTCAATCCAGGCCAATCTGCGTCTGCTGCGTATTATCCGGTTGCAGGCTTGTTTACGAATAAAGTATTAGCAAAAGCCGAGGAGCGTATTACTCCCGTATCCCGTGATTGCCGAAAGTATATTATTGAGTATGAGCTGGAGAATCCGCGTTCGGTTGAAGAATATACGTTTGAACTTCTGAATTGGATGTTCGTGAATTGAAAAAAAATATGCAAACGGATTTCTCCGATTTACGTATTTTGACTGAGCGCCAAAAAGTAATTTTAAAAAATTAAAACCGTAGCAGGAAAAAAGGGGAGATAAAAAAACAATTAAAAACCCACTATACCGCTCAATAGTGCGAATAATCCGAAAAGGATCAATAGTGTGCCTGCTATTTTATTTACGACTACAATTCCATCTGTACTTATTTTTTCCTTAAAAACATGAACAAAGGTGGTCAGTAGCGAGAACCAGCTCATGGAGCCGATAAAAATACCTGCAACGAGAAACGGTGCCAGCGAGTAATCGCCTACAATTCTTTCAAGTCCGATTCCTGCAAATACCGCCGCGAATGCAAATAGTGTCATTGGATTGGTTAAAGTCAGGAAGAACACCGAAATAAAAGCTCGCGTATGCCCGTTTGATCTGTTCACGTCAGTTTTTGTAGAGGAATGGGAGTGGAAGGCGCGGTAGCCAAGTATGAGAAGAAGTATACCGCCAACTATCCGGATTGTATTCAGGTTATCTGTAATGAAATTAGAGATAAGTGTAACGCCAAATGCCGCCACGATGCCGTACATCATATCGGCAGTTGCCGCACCGAGTCCGACAAATAAACCTCGCTTACTTCCGTGAGCAAGTGTTCTGCGTATACAAAGTATGCCGACAGGGCCCACCGGTGCTGCAAGTGAAAATCCTATTGCGAGGCCCCGCAGAAGGTAGATTAATTCCACTTGTTCAACTTTGAATATTTTAAATCATTCATATCCATTATTATTCATGATAAGAGAAGTTGCTTA
>CAZYAM010000181.1:0-2338 GCA_964645575.1 uncultured Ignavibacteriaceae bacterium | reverse complement strand
AAGTAACGCCTCTTCTAAAGCAGTCTGCTGTCGAGGATTGATGAATATCTCCCTTCATGTATTAACATTATGAATTTTTTCCCTACATCGATTAGGGCAATCGTTCGTAATTCGTTCTCGACCGTCATAGTCCGCGGATCTTTCGGCTTTTCGCGGATTATTATTTTCATGATATTAGCAAAAACTTACGGCGCTGCATACTTCGGCCTGTATTCGCTGATTCTTCTTATTATCGAAATAGCAAAAGTATTTTCTGATTTAGGTGTCGATACCGTTTCCATCAGAAAGCTTGCCGCCGATTCTAAGAACGTCCATTCAACTCTCGAATCCATACTTGGCATAAAAATCGCTGCTGCAGCTGCAGGTGCTGTGTTAACGATGAGTCTTTATGCGGTATTCTATCACGACTCGTACGGACTGTTTCTACTTGGAATTGGATGTATTTCGATTTTTACATCGCTGCCCTTGAATGCGTTTATAAGTTATTATCAAACGCAACTTTCCATGGAAAAGATAATCAATGCACATCTTATCGGATATGGATGCTATCTTATCCTCTCAATTATTGCAATATTGTGCAATGCCTCGCTTGTCGTGTTAATGGGGATTATTCCTATTTCAGAAGGAATTATTCTATTTTTATTGATACGCCGCTACCGGATTCGGATACCGATACGAATTAAATTCAACTTGGCATTTACACGTAAACTTCTATCAGAAAGTTTTTATGTCGGTATTTCAGGCCTGGCAGTTGTGATTTATCTACGCCTGGATAACGTTATGATAAGTCAAATCTTGGATTTGAAAAGTGTCGGACAGTATGCTTTTGCATATCGATTGATAGAGCCGTTCTCGCTTCTTTTTTCATCTTTCGGCATTTCTCTCTATGCATCATTGTCGGCATTGTCGTTGGACACAATAGTATATAAGAGGTTTTTACATGCAAAAAGAACACTCATGGGAATGCTTATAATTGCATGTGCCGGTATCCTTATCTATATATTTATTGTTCGGCCGCTCATACCTTTGTTTTCAGCAGAATATGCGAGTTCAGGCAATGTTCTCCTGGTGCTGAGTTTCGTTTTATTTTTTAGAGCGCTTAATACACAATTGACAGCAATACTGAATTCGATGGAAAAATTTCGTATTGTAAGCGGAATAACATTTATCAATCTTGCTGTCTGTGTCGTATTAAACTATTTTTTGATTTCTAATTATGGTATAATCGGTGCTGCAATGGCTGTTTTAGGAACAGAGATCGTGAATTCGTTCATGCAGGCGGGTTCACTGTTCTTTTATCATCGGAAAAATAAATAAGAGAAGAAAAACCATGGAAAGAAAATTACCTGATGATGAATTGCTCTATTTTGCAGGTACGGAGGAACTTACCGAGAAGGTTCAGGCGCGTTTTGTAAAGTATTTTATTAATCCTCCGGGTACGGTATTGGAGATCGGCTGCGGCAAAGGTGTAATGCTGGCGATGCTCAAAGAAAAAGGCATTCATGCGTATGGAATTGATATATCCGAGACAGCCGTCAAGTATTGTCAGCAGAAGGGACTTGAAGCAATCCACTGCGATCTTCTGTCTTATCTTAAGGGACTGGACGATTGTTCACTGGGTGGAATATTTTGTGCGCATGTGATCGAACATTTACAGCCTTCAGAAGCTCTGGAATTTCTGCGGCATGTAAGCCGGGTATTGAAGCCAAAGAGCAGACTTGTTCTCGTAACCCCGAATGCTAAAGACCTTCGAACAGCGGAGAGATTCTGGCTTGATATAACACATGTCAGATTATATCCCGGAAAATTGCTCCTTGAACTTGTCCGGCGGGAAGGATTTAAATCGGTACGTATATTTACGGATAAGGAACCGGCTCGAAATATTTTTGAACGTATCGTAAAGACAGTAATCCATTTTTGGTTCCTTGGATATATGTTTGTAGGCGATATCATTCTTGTAGCAAAGCGATGAAACCGCCGTCAATCCATGTTCTGATGATCTCAAAGGCGCTTATCGTCGGGGCTTATCATAAGAAATTGGAAGAGATGACCCGGCTGGGGATTAAGCTCGACGTTGTAATTCCTGAGAAATGGGGCAATCAGAAGGCTGATATAATACGGAAAAAAATATACAACATTCATGCATTACCTGCCGTATTTTCCGGTAAAAATCATTTTCATTATTATCCTGCTCTTACAACACTCATTGGAAAAATAAAACCGGATATTATTCATGTAGATGAAGAATCGTACAGTTTTGTAACTTATTTGACCGTGCGTCGTGCAAGAGCATTAGGGATTCCGGTCGTCTTTTTCAATTGGCAAAATATTGAAAAAA
>CAZYAM010000180.1:0-2478 GCA_964645575.1 uncultured Ignavibacteriaceae bacterium | reverse complement strand
TTCATGCGATGTTTGGGCCTCCGGAAGAGGAAGCTTTACTTGCGATTGTTCGGCCTGATCAAATAGATGAAGCTATGACGGATTATCTTGCATTCTATCGTATGAATCATAACCGATTAGCGCGACTGTATCCCGGTATTGAAGATATCCTTAGTTATGCAAAGGAATGTGGAAAATACTTGGCACTATTCACGGGTAAGGGATCGCATACAGCAGGGATTACGTTGCAGGAGTTTAATATTGAAAAATATTTTGATTTTGTAGTATCGGGAAATGATGTTGTTAACCGTAAACCGTCAGCGGAAGGATTGCGGAAAATCATGGAACATTTCGCGCTTCAGCCGAATGAAGTTCTTATGGTTGGCGATGCAGTTCCGGATGTGAAGGCAGCGCATGAAGTCGGTGTGAAGATCGCCGCTGTTGTTTGGGATTCATATGCTAAAGATGTGGTTATGAAGATGAAATCGGATTATATTTTCCATGATGTCGGAGAATTTCATAAATGGCTGAAAAAGCATTTTAAATGATTCTGTTAAGGATTTAATCGGATTTTTCTTACAGGCCGGGCTAAGGGACCGGGGCGGTTAGGAAGCAAAATTAAAAACATATGGAAAAATGAATATGAATCCATTGCGTGTTGGTGTTATTGGTACAGGGCATCTTGGTGCTCTCCATACGAAAATGTATGCTCAAATTCCATCTGCTCATTTGATCGGTGTATATGATATTGATTCAAAACGTTCAGAAAAATACGCGGCGGAATTCGGGATAAAAGCCTTCGCGCAGATGGATGATCTTTTGGCAAATGTCGAAGCGGTTAGTATTGCTGCGGCTACGCAATCTCATTACGATGTAGCTATGCAAGTAGTCAAACGCGGTGTACATCTTCTAATCGAAAAACCGATTACGGCGACCATTGAACAAGCGCGTGAATTGACGGATCTGGCAGAGACGAAAGGATTAAAGCTTCAGGTCGGGCATATCGAGCGGTTCAATTCAGCGATTCTTGCATTGGAACCATATGAAATTAAACCGTTGTTTATTGAATCGCATCGGCTCGCACAATTTAATCCGCGAGGTTCCGATGTTGCAGTTGTGCTTGATCTTATGATTCATGACATTGATTTGATTCTAAGTCTGGTAAAATCGAAGGTAACACGTATTGATGCGAACGGTGTTGCAGTTATTTCTGATACGCCGGATATAGCTAATGCACGGCTTCAGTTTGAGAATGGCTGTGTAGCAAATGTGACGGCAAGTCGTATCTCGCAGAATAAAATGCGCAAGATGCGGCTTTTTCAGCATGACGCATACATCTCCATTGATTTTGCCCAGGGTTTGGCGGAAGTATTTCGTTTAGTAGATGAAAATACGCCGGGTATAAAACCGACTATGATGCTTGGCAAGATTGACCAGGGGCAGCACAAGCGGATGATTATTTATGAGCAGCCGGAAGTGCATGAAGTGAATGCTTTGAAATATGAACTTGAAAAGTTTATTGAATCCATACATAAGAATATTGAACCTCCGGTTACGGGCAGAAACGGTTTACATGCATTGGAAGTCGCACAGGAGATATTACAGAAAATTGAAACACAAAAAATAAAGGTTGTATAGTGGTTAGTCAGATTGAAATCCGGGACGATATTCTGAAACGAATCGGTATGGTTGCTGATCGTGAGAATCTTGCTGTATATATTGTCGGCGGTTATGTTCGTGACCACCTGCTCGGCAGGCAAGTTAAAGACATTGATGTTGTTGTTATCGGAAACGGAGTGGAGTTCGCAAAAAAAGTCGCAAAGGATATCGGTAAAACCAATTTGATAATCTTTGAAAATTTCGGTACAGCAATGCTGCCAATGGATGATCGGAAACTGGAATTTGTCGGTGCGCGGAAAGAAAGTTACAGCAAGAACTCCCGTAAACCGCATGTTGAAGGAGGGACACTGGACGACGATTTACTGCGGCGGGATTTTACGGTAAATGCAATGGCAGCGAGTCTAAATGCTAAAACATTTGGACAGCTGGTCGATCCGTTCGAAGGGCAAAGCGATCTGAAAACCGGCATTCTGCGTACACCGCTTGACCCGGAAACGACATTTGACGATGATCCGCTTCGCATCATGCGTGTAATGCGCTTTGCTGCACAGCTTGGATTTTCCATCGATCCGTTAGTTCTAAAAGCAGCAGGAAAGATGGCGAAGAGACTGGCAATTGTCTCACAGGAACGGATTTCAGATGAATTCCTAAAAATAATGTCCAGTTCAAAACCGTCGATCGGACTTCAGATGATGCATGATTCAGGAGTCATGAAAGTTGTTTTCCCTGAAATTGCCCGGATGGCGGGAATTGATCAGCGCAAGGATTATCATCATAAAGATGTATTTCGGCATACGCTTCAGGTTGTCGATAAAGTTGCAGAAGTTTCCGATAATCTCTGGCTGCGAATGGCAGCATTGCTGCACGACATTGCAAAAC
>CAZYAM010000179.1:0-2695 GCA_964645575.1 uncultured Ignavibacteriaceae bacterium | reverse complement strand
TCCCGTCACGCATTGCAAGAATCACAGTTGCACCGCCGCGGGAAAGATCACCCCCGGCAAATATTCCTGCCCTGCTTGTATGCTGAACATCATTCGTTAAAACAACGCCTTTCCGCCCTGTCTTTAAGCCTGGAGTTGTCGATTGGATGATGGGGTTAGGTGATTGTCCGACGGCTTCAATAACATTCTGTACTTCCACAACAAATTTTGGCTCGTCAGATGGAATTGGTTTGCGACGTCCGGATTCATCCGGCTCACCGAGTACCATTTTCTGGCATTCTATACCGTTCACGCTTCCATTCTGATCACCCAGAATACGAGTCGGATTCGTAAGCATCATAAACTCAATTCCTTCTTCTTCAGCATGATGCACTTCTTCCAGCCGCGCAGGCATTTCAGTCCGGGAACGGCGATAGATTAAATATGCATGTTCTGCACCGAGACGCTTTGATGTACGGACGGCGTCCATAGCCGTATTTCCGCCGCCTATCACAGCAACGCTTTTTCCGATTTTTACAGGTGTATCATATTCCGGAAATTTATATGCTTTCATGAGGTTTACACGAGTCAGGAATTCATTTGCCGAATAGACTCCGTTTAAACTCTCGCCGGGAATTTCCATAAACTGCGGTGTTCCGGCGCCTGTGCCAAGGAATATCGCATCAAAGCCCCACTCTTTTAAAAACTCATCGATTGTAGCCGTTCGCCCTACGAGAAAATTCGTTTCGATCTTAACACCGAGTGCTTTTATACGTTCCACTTCTAAATCCAGAATATTACGCGGAAGGCGAAACTCCGGAATACCGTATCTTAAAACTCCTCCAACCGCATGTAATGCTTCAAATACTGTAACCTTATAACCGAGCTTAGCCAATTCAGCGGCGCAAGTTAAACTGGCCGGACCGGAACCGACAATCGCAATTTTTTCAGTGCGGTTCTCTTTAATAACCGGCGGAGAAAACAAATTATGTTTCAATTCATAATCGGCAGCGAAACGTTCGAGTTTACCTATCGCTACAGGATTATGTTTTTTGCCCAGTATGCAGACCTTTTCACACTGCTCCTCCTGCGGACATACACGCCCGCAAATAGCAGGAAGATAATTTGATTCCCTTATCTTATTGACGGCTCCAACATAGTCCTTTTGATAGATCATTTGTATAAATGAACGAATATCTATATTGACCGGGCAGCCTTCCTGACAAACAGGATTCTGACATTCAAGACAACGGGACGCTTCAATTAAAGCCCTTTCCTCATCTACACCGAAAGATACTTCATTGAAATTATGTTTTCGTTCATCCGGCGCCTGCTCTAGAGAGGATTGTCTCGGAATTTTCATTCTTTCGGAGGGTTTCAGGTTATTTACATTCGTTTTCATGCCATACCCTCCAGCTTGCAGACATGAGGATTTTCATTAAAAAGATCGAGCGATATTTTCTCCTTATCCACATAGCTTCTATTGCGTAAAAGCATCTCATCGAAATCCACTTCATGCCCGTCAAACTCAGGGCCGTCTACACAGGCAAATTTCATCTTTCCATTTACCGAAACGCGGCACCCACCGCACATTCCTGTTCCGTCCACCATTACGGCATTCAAGCTCACGACTGTCCGCACTTTATACGGTTTGGTCAGATTAGACACTGCTTTCATCATAGGCAGCGGGCCAATTGCATAGACCATATTGATTCCCAGATTTGCATCCAGTAATTCCTTCAACTGATCGGTAACAAATCCTTTCCGTTTATAAGAACCATCATCGGTAGTGATATATATTTTATCCGAGACTTGTTCCATTTCTTTTTCGAGAATCACCAGTTCCTTGGATCGAGCGCCGACGATCGTATAGATGATATTGCCCGCTTCCTTTAATGCTTTTGTTATCGGATATAATTCTGCAGTGCCGACGCCGCCGCCTATGCAGGCGATCGTTTTGCCTGTTTCAATCGGTGTAGGATTTCCTAGCGGGCCCACAAGATCTGCAATGTAATCGCCTGAATTTTTCAGCGCGAGTGCTTTCGTGGTTTTGCCTATAGCCTGGACTATTAAAGTCACAGTGCCGTCCTTCGGATTACTGTCGACTAATGTAAGCGGGATACGTTCGCCTGTCTCTTCGACTCGTATAATAACGAAATTGCCCGCTTTCCTTTTTTGGGCTACATAAGGAGCCTCAATTACGTATTTTGTGACAGTCGGCGCTAAAATTTCTTTCTGAATAATACGATACACAATAACTCCTTCCTTTTCTAATCTAAACAACAAAATTACCATTTCAATTCCCATACCGCCTTTTAAAGAACATGGGCCGTCAAAATCTCTTTCGATTAGCCATATTTATAATAATTTACTGGTAGATCTTCTCAAATGCTATACACTCTTCTAATATTTAAGAATCAGAGTTTGAAAATAATCTTGCCTTTGCGCGGAAATTTTGGTATAATTATATGAATACAGTAAGCCTGTTATGAAAATAACGGGCTTTATTGTCTAATAGACGGCGGCCGTTAAAATCAGGTCCCGATATTTTTAGGTGGCCACACCCCAATTTCACATAACTTAATGAACGAAGTGAAACTGCGGTTTGTCTGCATGCCGGGAGCGCTTCTGCTTGTACTTCCGCGTGCATTTTATTATAACGGATAAATTGTGTCGGCAGATAAGTTGGCAGACAGGCCGATGTTATCGGGATTGG
>CAZYAM010000178.1:0-2700 GCA_964645575.1 uncultured Ignavibacteriaceae bacterium | reverse complement strand
AGAACGTTCTTTTTGCATTTCCGTCGGAACTTCTCATTTACTTCATATGTTTAGAAGATTAATGAATTTAAATTGAAATTGAAATAATGTAAATTATAGACTATGAAATACTTTTCCATTTTCTTAATAATTCTTAGTTTTTTCCCGTATCTCTATTCTCAACAGAATTCTATTGAGACCGGTATTATAAAAGGCAAGGTATATGATAGAGCAACAAAGGAACCGCTTTTTGGGGCAAATGTGCTGGTTGTCGGCACGACGCTTGGTTTTTCAGCCGATATTGACGGTAAGTTTTCTGTTTCGCGTGTCCCGATAGGAATTCATTCTCTGCGCGTTACTGCTGTCGGTTATACTCCATTCATTGCAACAGATATTGTCGTCACGGTTGCGAAGCCGGCGGAAGTAAAAATTTGGCTGGATGAATCGGCCATACAAATAGATGCCGTACAAGTTACTGCCAGTTACTTCCAAAAGATTCCTGACCGTCCGATAAGCAATCTAATTCAATCCAACGAAGAGATAAGGAGGATCCCCGGAGGATTGGAAGATGTCGTTCGTGCTGTCTCTATTTTGCCTGGTGTCGCACAGGTTCAGGCAGGACGAAACGATCTGATCATCCGAGGCGGGGCTCCTTCTGAAAATCTGTTTGTGGTTGACAATATTGAAGTGCCGAACATCAATCATTTTGGAACTCAAGGTGCAAGCGGAGGACCGCTGAGTTTTGTGAATTTGGATTTTGTCCAGCAAACGTCGTTTTCCACAGGCGGTTTTGGCGTACAGTATGGCGACAAGCTTTCATCTGTTTTAACTCTTAACTTAAGTGAAGGCAGAAAAGACAGATTTGGAGGAAAAGCAACGATCTCGGCCAGTCAATTTGGATTGAATCTCGAAGGACCGATTGATGAAAGTGGAACTTTCCTCTTCTCTGCAAGGCGAAGTTATCTCGATTTTATTTTTAAAGCTGCAGGATTTGGTTTTGTACCGGAGTATTGGGATTTTCTCGGAAAGATTCATTATCAACTTTCATACAGCGATCAGCTTATTATTCTGGGAATCGGTGCGCTTGATAATGTTAAACTTTTCAACGATACGCCTGATAAACGTTTTGACAACTCACGTGTTTTAGGGAGCGATCAAAATCAGTTTATAGGCGGAGTGAGCTGGCGGCATTTGTTGAATCATGGATTTACGACAATATCATTCGGTCAAACATATGTGGACTATCAATACCTTCAGAATGATTCTCTCCTAAATCCTATTTTTCAAACATCTTCATTTGAACATGAATCGACTTTGCGGGGAGATTTGCTGACACATGTTGCGGAGTACGCAGAAATCAGTACCGGTGTTCAGTTAAAAGCAGTTCGTTTTTCTAATGATATTTTTCTTGCCCGTCAGACCACAAGCTTTAGAGATACGCTTGGAGTAAATACTTTGTACAAATCTGACGCAGTAAAAGCTTCAGCTTATATGCAATTTTCCCAGGGTATAGATTATTTGCGTCTTACGTTTGGCGGACGGCTTGATTATTTCGATTTGATAAAGAATAAATTCGCTTTTGCCCCGCGTTTTTCCGCAACATATGAATTAACTCCTTTAATGAATGTGAGTGTCAGTATGGGGCGTTATTATCAGGCTCCGTCATATATATGGCTTGCTGCCAATCCGGCAAATTACGAATTAAATTTTGTGGGTGCAGATCATTATATCATCGGTATAGATTATATGCTGCAGACGGATACAAGAGTCTCGGTAGAAACATATATAAAGCGATATTTTGATTATCCTGCCAGCTTAACGCGGACATATCTGGTATTGGCTAATACAGGCGCTGGATTCGGCGGTTCCGGAGAAGGATTTGCCTCTTTTGGATTGGATCCGCTTGTGAGTGCCGGAAAAGGCCGGGCGCGGGGAGTGGAATTTCTTGCCCAAAAAAAATTATCGGAAATTCCATGCTATGGAACGATAAGCATAAGCTACACCGAATCGGAATTTGCTGCGTTGGATGGAATTTCCCGTCCAAGTTCATTTGATCAGCGCTGGATAATAAATCTCGGCGGCGGGTACATTCTTGATGAAAAATGGGAGTTTAGTGCGAAGTTTCGATATGCAACCGGAAGGCCGTATACACCTTTTGGAACGGGCGGAGTTCAATCAGATTTGTTATACAACACTCTTCGTATAGATGCAAATCATAGTTTTGATATCCGTGTTGACCGGCGATGGTCGTTTGGTACATGGTCGCTGCATACATACATAGATATTCAAAATGTCTATAATCGAAAACCAATCGATGTTCCTCGGTACAATCAGCGCACGGGACAGCTTGAACAGATCGGGTCAATTGGAATTCTTCCGTCTATCGGAATAAGTGCTGAATTTTGAATTCCTATTGTCCAATATATTCGCTGGTCTACCTGTTCGTCAGCTTATTTGCTCATCCGCTTATCTGCTCATAGGTTCTTACCTAATTACCTATTAAATTTACTGCAAACGAAGAGAATAGGATGTGACAGCTATAAAAATTAAGGTAATGGAGATGGTTTAATTGCGGTAAGATGGAGGTCAAGAAAGCCGGTTGCGCTAAACAGCAGCCGGGCAATCTGCAACTATAATGGAAAAGTGAGATTGTGGCAAAGCCATCGAGACTGTGTAAAAAGTCATTGCTGTCACTCTGAGCATAGCCACGAAGTGGCAAGC
>CAZYAM010000177.1:0-2762 GCA_964645575.1 uncultured Ignavibacteriaceae bacterium | reverse complement strand
AATCTTACCAATCCGGAATCTGTACTGAAAATCCATCGAAGCTACATTGAAGCCGGCGCAGCGCTAATTATAACCAACACTCTCACAATGAACCGCATTTTTATTGAATCTCATTCATTAGATATTGATGTTGTCAGAGTTAACGAAGCAGGCGCAAAACTTGCACGTCAGACAGCCGGCAGCGATCACTTTGTCCTTGGAGATATCAGTTCCAGCGGTCAGATGCTTGAACCGTATGGAGAATTCAGCGAAGAAACATTCATCCGAAATTTTCAGGAACAAGCCAGAATCCTGTCAGAGAACAGCGTTGATGCATTTATCATTGAGACCATGACGGATGTACGCGAGGCGGTTTGTGCATTACGCGCCTGCAAAAGCATATCCTCTCTGCCGGTATTTGTGACTATGAGTTATTCAACAGCCGAAAATGGCGGCAGAACAATAATGGGAAATTCCGCTAAGGATTGTGCAATTTCATTAACACAGGAAGGCGCAGATGCGATCGGGTCAAATTGCGGAAGTATCGGTCCGGAAGATTTTTCCATAATTGTTTCTGAAATGAAAAAACACAGTCCTCTTCCTCTTATCGCCAAACCGAATGCCGGAAAACCAAAATTACTCAACAACGTAACAAGTTTTAATATGCCTCCAAATATTTTTGCCGATTGCATGGCAAAATGTATTAAAAACGGAGCAAGCATTATCGGCGGCTGCTGCGGAACAACTCCGGACCATATTAAAGTAATTTCAGCATTCCTTGATAAACAACCTTAATAATTAATTCTGAAAAATCTTTACTATATTATGCACCAACACGCGCAATTAAGTTCTTATCACTTCATCAAAACTAAAAATGGCAGCAACGAATATCATAGAAGTTCAAAATCTTGCAAAGATTTTTACCAAGCGGAAGGACTCCCCTGTTCACGCTTTGAACGGCATTTCTTTCAATGTAAAGAAAGGACAGATTTTCGGGCTGCTCGGCCCGAACGGCGCAGGGAAATCGACCGCGATTAAAATTCTTACTACACTGCTTTCCCCAACATCCGGCACTGCGACTGTCAGCGGGTACGATGTTTCTTCTCAAGGACACGAAGTACGGAAACATATTTGTGCTGTAGTTCAGGAAAACGCGATCGAATTATACCTCTCGGTAAGAAATAATTTCCGCTCATTCGGCAGATTCCACGGCCTTTCAGCGCCGGAGATCGAGAACCGAATGGGCCGGATCTGTGAATTATTCGGTTTACGTGAATATTTGAATGAATCCGGAGTTGACTTGAGCGGGGGCATGAGGCGGCGCGTGCAAGTGGCAAAAATGTTCCTTGTTGATAAACCTGTTGTATTTCTGGATGAGGCAACGACAGGGATGGATACATTCAACAAACGGACTACGATCGAGGCAATTCGCGAAGAATCCCATAAAGGACGAACGATACTGCTTACAACCCACCTACTCGATGAAGCGGAATCATTATGCGATGCTGTTGTAATTATCAACCATGGTGCAATACTCGCTCAAGGCGGTATCGAAGAAGTAAAATCAATGGGAATTCAACTATATACCGTTACAATGACATGCCGGTCGGATCTTTCAGAAATCCGTAAATGGCTGGAACAAACGAATCCGGTATCAATTGAACAGACACAGGAGACATTTGCCGTATCAGTAACGACAGAGGAACAAGCACTTAATATTATCAATACTGCACGCTCAAAAAATATCCTTTTACAATTCGAAATATCACGGGCAAGTCTTGAAGATACTTTCATCGAGCTGATCGATAAGAAAACCGGAGCAGGCTCATGAAACCTATTATGGCAGTTATGTACCGGGAATACCTTATCCGCCGAACGAGTCTGATGTGGATGTTCTTCGATGTCATGGTACCGCTGCTCTACTTATTGCTGTTTGGCGTTGCATTTGACCGGGCTCTCGGAACAAGTTTTATCATAAATGGTGTACCGATACGTTATAACGACTTCTTTCTTGCCGGCGTTCTATCAATGACCTGCTTTGGGAATGCCGTTAATCAATCATACGGATTTTTCATCGATCGTGATAACGGAATTTTCTTCGAACATTTGACATACCCGCTGACACGTGGACAACTACTATTCGGAAAAATCCTTTTTCAAGGATTAATGACGATAGCGCAGGCCAGCATTACACTTATTGCGGCAGCATTCATATTGAATATCCATATTCAATTCATTATGCTTCCCCTCATATTTATTACAGCTGTTGTTGGGACTGCAGGATGGTTCTTCGGTTTATCGAATGTCGCATTTCTCATCCGCCGCAACGACACATTCAATCTCGTTATTAATGCCAGTTATTTTGTGCTTATGTTTATAAGCAGCTTGTTTTATCCGATAGATCAAATGCCGGTTTGGCTCAGGATCCCATCGCTTTTTAATCCTCTCACCTGGCATACAAATGTGATGCGATATTTGACAATCGGTATAGGCAACGGACTGGAAATTATTATTCAATCGCTCTTGTTTACCGGATTTCTGATTCTTTCTTTTAAAGTAGCTGTACATACTATTCAGCGATCAACATGACATCTAAAAATATTTTAAACTTTAACTCTTTTGAAGTCAGATTCTGGTTTTCGAGCAAGAATTGCTGGTAAGCCTGTATAGTAAATTGCGGATTTTCCTGTGCAGCAATTCCTGAAAAAATCGATGCAACAGCAAATAAAAAGAAGAGTATTTTTTTCATAGCTATATTCCTAATTTTGTATTATTGGCTTCTG
>CAZYAM010000176.1:0-2966 GCA_964645575.1 uncultured Ignavibacteriaceae bacterium | reverse complement strand
AGCTGTCTCATCATCTCGATATCTTCCATCGGCAGCATAGGAAGAGGCTCACCATTGTGTTTCAACCGGAATTTCAGCAGCTCTATTGTTGGATCGTTTAGTACTTTTGTTTCAACACCGAAGAGCTTTGGCATGAACTTGCTGAAATCCATAAGTCCTTTTTCCGGCAATTCGATGATTGTTACTTCCTGGCACTTCGGAATTCCTGCACGCTCTTTCGCAATGTTGATTGCAGTTTCCAGTCCGCCGAGCACATCTACGAGGCCGTTCTGTTTGCCGTCAAGGCCCGACCACACTCGCCCTTGCGCAATAGGTTCAATATCGTCGGGTTTTTGCCCCCTGCCAAGTGCGACTTTATCAATAAATTCTTTATACATTGTTTTAATTACAGATTCTGCTCGCGCACGTTCTTCTGTTGAAAAGTTTCTATCCGGAACAGTAACGCCGATAAACGGGAGAGTCATGCCAAAACCTATATCTGCGTGATTGCCGACTTTCACATAATCCGTAGAAATACCCATCGAATCCTTGAGTCCCTTATTGTATATCCAGCCGCTTATTACACCTATTGAACCTGTAATTGTGCGTGGTGCCGCAACAATAGTGTCGGCATACATCGAGAGCCAGTACCCGCCGGAAGCAGCGACATATCCCTGTGAGACTATGATAGGCTTTTTGCCTTTTGTTTTCTTTATTGCTTCAGCGATATAATCCGAAGCCACTGGATCACCGCCTGGTGAATCGACGCGAAGGACGATTGCTTTTACACGTGAATCGTCCGCTGCAGCTTCAAAGTCTTTTACAAGCTTACGTGCAGTTATTCCTTCATCCATATCGCATGCACCCAACGCATATATGACTGCAATTTGCGGCGGTTCTCCCCAGCGATTATCGTACGGCAGTTTGAATTTTGCCAGCATGCCGGGATTGATAAACGATTTATCGCTTCCTGTTTCTTTCTTCACCATTTCCTTCATTTTGTCCCACCGGCCCAGTGAATCTACCAATCCGTTATCCTTTGCTTGCTGTGCCAGGAAAACCGTTTCGTTATTGACAAGATTATCGAATTGTTCCGAAGTTAAATTACGCGCTTCGCAGATGTTAGACTTGGCAATTTTGTACCAATCATCCACGAGCTTCTGCCGCTGTTCACGATCGGCATCCGACATTTTATCACGCGAGAGGGATTCATATGCAGATTTATATTTGAAGAACCGCCATTCATCAAATCCGAGCCCGATTTTCTCCAGGGTACCTTTGTAGTACGTCCGCCCCATTCGAAATCCTTCAAGAAAAAATGTACCAAGCGGGTCCATGACGATTTTATCTGCAACAGAAGCAAAATGGTAAAGTTCTATGTTGCCGCGGTCGATGAAAATGAAAACTTTTTTTCCGCTGGTTTTAAAATCCTTTAGTTTTTCGCGAAGCTCCCACAGCTTTTCTGCATCCGCTTCCCATCCGGATGTGTTGATGGCGATACCGGATACAGATGGATCTTCTTTGGCAGCATCAATAGTTGCAAGCAATCCGCTCAGTGTCTGCGAATCGTCGAAAAGAACATAACGCTGGTAGCTGACACGTCCCGGCCGGTTCATCTCGACAAATTTGCCTTCGGAGGGAAAGATACTGCCGAGAATATTTCTGTCGTAAGCGCCAAGGCGCACGCCGTATGAATTATAAGCATATTTCTGATTGCTGTTGTAATGTGCTTTTGTTTCGAGTCCGATGTGACCAAGACTGAATTGGAATCCGAGGGTGAATGCCTCCGTATTGAAATAGCGGCCTATGATGCGGATTCCCGGCAATGCTTCAACTGCAACACCGGCACTCCACATATTTTTATCGAGTTGGGGAGTTCGATGTATAACATAATCGGCAAAAGCCGTAATAAGTTCGTTGCCAAAAGGACGCACTGCCAGATCACCGCTCAGTTCATATCCTTTTGTGTTTATTGCGGATGTATAAGTGATTCCTGCCGAGGCAAATGGAACCGGACGGAATAATGTGCCGAATATAAGAAGGCTGGATTTATCCAAAAGAGGATTGTCCGTTATCGTCCAGCCGTAAGCAAGTCCGGTACTGATTGTTCTGTTTCCTCCGCCAAGCGATAATCGATAATCGGTTATATACGTGCCGTCGGTTTTCTGACGCACCATGCCGAAGCCACAGCGCGAACCCGCTGCAAAAAGACCCCATCGATGCGTGGGATCTGTGCCGTCATTCCAGGTTACCAATAAATCTGGATGACGGATGTAGGAAAGCATGGCCGGATTATCGTATCCGTATAATCCGAATTTCAGAGCTCCGGGAGACGCAAGAAGAAAATCGTTCCGTTCGTAATATGGTGTTATAGCCGATTGGGCAGCAGCAGCGCAATAAATGCTGATTGCGGTAATTAATGCAACAATGCATTGTTTCATTTTTATCCTCCGTTTGGTTAATGGTGATCGACTAATTTACGGAAAATTAGAAAAAAAGTTGCTCTTCTTTCATTAATTACGTTGTTTTGCTTAGAAGCAGAATCTTATTTATTATTAAATTATTATTTAAAAAGGAAGAAAATAAGAGATGAAGAAAATACGTTATGGTATTATCGGATACGGTTTATTTGCCGAGCGAACGATTGCACCTGCAATAATGATGTCGTCTAATTCAGAGCTTGTGGCAATTCAAAAGCGTTCTCTTGCTGCTGCCAGGGAAAAGTCAGATGCATTAAAGATACCGCATGCATTTGATTCGGCTGAAGCACTGGCAAAACATCCGGATGTGGATTCGGTGTTCATCGTTTCCGCAAATTCGCTTCACGGGCCCGAGACGCTGACAGCAGCCCGGGCGCACAAACATGTCCTGGTAGAAAAACCTATGGCTATGAATGTTGCAGAAGCAGAGACGATGATTAATGAATGCAAAAAAAATGATGTAAAACTTATGGTAGGGCATATGGTGCGTCTCTCACCGCTTGTTAT
>CAZYAM010000175.1:0-2974 GCA_964645575.1 uncultured Ignavibacteriaceae bacterium | reverse complement strand
CAACCGGTTGCTTTCTCTTGATAGAACCGGGCCGTTCGATTATTGCAAATGCCGGAGTTCTGGTTACAAGCGTGATCTCTGTTAAAGAAAATTCAATGAAGAAATTCATTATTGTAGACAGCGGTATGAACGATTTACTGAGACCCAGCCTTTATCAAGCATACCATCAAATCGTTCCTGTATCTATTAATACATACGAACATGAGAAGGTAGATGTAGTAGGACCGATCTGTGAAAGCACGGATTACTTTGCAAAGGACAGGCTTCTCGCAAAAACAAATGCGGGAGATTATCTTGCTGTGCTCACAACCGGTGCATACGGTTTTGTGCTTAGTTCAAATTACAACGGACGTCCGCGTCCCATGGAAATTCTTGTAAACGGAGAGCGCGTGCGCGTTATCCGCCCCCGCCAGACTCTCGAAGAATTGTAGATTATAAGAAAAACGGTTTGCTGCTTTTATTATTCTGCAGGGGCGATTCCCGCAAAAAAGAATGCGGGTAAATTTGTAATCATATTGTTCCCACGAAATTGAATATGTAAACTTCTTTTAGCGCCAAGTCAAATTTAATGACATTCATTAGAACTCATGACCGGAAATCTATCCGATTGAAGGATTACGAGTATTCACAGCCGGGCGAATATTTTTTAACAATATGTACTCACAATCATAAATGTATATTCGGCGAGGTAGTGAACGAAGAAATACATTTATCAAAGGAAGGTGAAATTGTGAAAGAAGAATGGTTAAAAACACCAAAAATACGTCCCGAAATAGAATTAGATGTTTTTACGATTATGCCAAATCATATTCATGGGATTATTATCATCAAAGATGAATCAATAATTACAAAGGGGGTAGTAGGGATGCACGGCCGTGCGTCCCTACAGAGGCAACATAGTTCATTGGGATCATTTGTAGCAGGATTCAAATCGATCACAACAAAACGAATCAATATATTTCGGAAAACACCACATGCCTATATTTGGCAAAAAAGATTTTACGATCATATCATCCGCAATGAAAAAGATCTGAATAACATACGCGATTATATCATCAACAATCCCCTTAAATGGTCGCTTGATAAAGAAAATCCCGAATAACTATTTCAACAGCACTATCCTTTTCGACAAAGGATGATGGCCATTCCCTTTTAATAGAACACAATATACGCCTGATGCAGCCGCCTGATTGTTTTCGTTTGTTCCGTTCCATACGATATATCCGTTTTTCGATAGCTGCCTGTAAGTCTTTATTACCCTGCCCATGATATCGATTATTACCATGTTGTATGTATGCGAATTATCAGGTAGTGAATATTCAATCTTACAAGATAAATTGAACGGATTGGGATACGCATCAAGCCTGAAGGCGGCAGGAGAATTTAAATCCGTTCGGTCGACGCCCACAAATGGCAAAGTTTGTAAAACAATATGGCTGATAGAACCGGCAGGCATTGTGTAGGAAAAGGAATTATCCTGAATTGAAGCAATACTTCCGGCATTATTGATTTCTGTGCCGCTGTTATCGAGAACCCAAATATTTCCGCTGAGGACAGATTTATCATACTGTATCGCAAAATTTGCTGTTCTGCTGCTGCTTAAGTTTTTGTTAATAGCCATCAGGTGAATTTCATTTGCATTTGTTTTTATTGAGCTGTAGATAGAAGTGCCGATACTATCGCTCGTGTATGCCGGAGTGGAAGCATCGCCGAATGTGGATTTCTGGCCGTCGTAGTTTCTGAAAATTCTGTAAGCAGATTGCACATAAGAAGTATTGCTATTGCCGGGCCAGAATGCAGCAAGGTACACACCGTATTTCCCGAAAATTCCCAAAACATCCGATGTTGCGATACCGCCTGTAATATCGTTTTCACCGCCGTATGTGAATTCAGTAATTGCAAGTTTTGTTCCAGGATAATATTTGTTAATCGAAGCCTGAAGTTTAGGAATGAGCGGTAAAAAGGAAGAGTAATAGTGCGCAATCCAGCTGTTTTCACCGACAGCAGGATTTGTAGCTGAGTAACCATATGCCGGATCCCATAACGATCGCGGAGCCTGAAGTCTTGCAGAATTATCATTTGCAGTATTTGCTCCCGTTTCTGTAATTCTGCTGTCTCCGTATGCTTCCGGATACCAGTGAATATCGAGAACATCTAACAGGCGCTTTCCGTACGTTGTATCCGCTTTTCTCATTTCATCGAGATAGTAGTCTATGAACCAGTCGTAGCCCTTTCCACTGCGAACAGAGACCCAGTCGGTTGCATCCTGGAAAGTTGTAAATGCATTAAATCCGTATAAAGCCGGGCCGAAAATCACTGCATACTCATCGACATTTTTTACTGCATTTGAAAGAGCAATGCCTCTTTGGACAACCTCGCTGCATGTCGGTTTGTCCCGATGAATACGCGGGTGGGTGCTGGGCCAGAGAGCCGGTTCGTTATCCAGTGAAAATCCCCTAATGCCGCTTTCAGTATTTGCCGCGCTAAACGTATTTACAAGAAAATTTACATATTCGTCCATAAACACGGAAGTATCGGTAAGACTCGGTGTCAAAGAAAAACTGCTTCCTTTAACGAACTGCACTTTATCCCATCGCGAAGAAGGAGCGGTCTCGGGTTCTAATACTTCGCCGTTCTTATCTTTTGATACATACCCGGCCATTTGAAGCGTGATAAGTGAATATATATCATATGTGAGATTGTAATTATGAAAAGTTGTCGTAACGATTCCTGCTTCATCGTCATTTGAAATACCGGCGATCCACGTCAGGTAATTATCGCTCGAATTATTCCAGTCAGTTCCCGCGCTCGATGCATTATTTTCCCAGTTGTACCCGATCAGTCTATTCCCTCCTTGTCTGCGTGCTCCCAGGTTCTCTTCTTCCGTAAACTCCGAATTGGCGCCGTAAATATACGGACTGATAGGCGTCGGAGAATTGTTAATGATGACAGTGAAATTTACGTCCTGAGGAAA
>CAZYAM010000174.1:0-3008 GCA_964645575.1 uncultured Ignavibacteriaceae bacterium | reverse complement strand
TTATCAGCAATCACTTTGAACGGGCGTTTTGAAAAATCAACAGACTCTACCGACTTGAATGAGGTCTCAGCGTTAAACCGTTGTGCCTGCTTACGTAGAATATCCATTAACTCCGGACCTTGCACGCCTTCTGGAAATCCCGGATAATTTTCAACATCTGTTGTAACGGTCAATTGTCCGCCGGGTTGCTGCCCTTCAAAAACCAATGGAGCAAGGTTAGCGCGTCCTGCATACAAAGCGGCTGTGAGTCCGGCAGGCCCGGATCCAATAATTATTACTTTTCGATGATTGTCTTGTATCATAGGAAATATTTAGTGATTTAGTGATTTATATAATTAGATGCATTGAATATTCCTGGGATTCAGTTTATTTAAAAATTTACTTTGAACTTTCGGCAGATTCAAGTATATATTTGGCATTCCGGGCTAGTCCCGTATGTTTGGCACGCTTGACAGGACTTCGATAAAATCGCCGGTTGAACTCCTCCCGACTCATCTTCGCAAGCTCGGTTAATTTTGGAGCAATATTCTCCTGCCGCGGATAAAATACTTTTTCTCCGGTTTTATTTTGGAATCGATTCCATGGACATACTTCCTGACAAATATCGCAACCATATACCCAATTCTGAAAATTCGCAACAATCTCATTTGGCAATTCACCGCGATGCTCAATTGTCAGGTATGAAATACACTTGCTTGAATCCACAGTATAAGGTTTAATGATAGCTTTTGTCGGACAGGCGTCTATACAAGCAGTACACGTTCCGCACATTCCTGCAATAGGGTTGTCGTAGTCCAGTTCAATATCTAGTAATATTTCTCCGAGGAATACCCACGAACCAAATTTCTGCGTAATAATATTAGTATGCTTTCCCATCCATCCGACTCCAGCTTTAGCCGCCCAGACTTTATCCATCACTAGCCCTGTATCGACATAGATCCTGCCTTTAATCCCGGGAATTTCTAATTTAATAAAGTCCAGCAATTCTCCCAAACGTTCTGTAATAACAATATGATAATCATCTCCCCACGCGTAACGAGAGATTTTGCCTGTCTCTGGATTCTCGGATTGCTTTCCCGGATAAAAATAGTTCATCGCAACACAAACAATGGATTTTACCTGAGGAAAAACAAGATAAGGATTGGCCCGTTTCTCCATCTCATGCTCCATCCATTGCATGCCGGCATGATATTTTTTGCTCAACCATTCAGCCAAATAACCGGCTTCTTCAGTCAATGTAACGGCTTGAGTAATTCCAATTTCAGAAAACCCAAGCTCAAATGCTTTCGACTTGATTTTACGAGTCAGCGATGATTCTAGCATTGATATTAAACATAAAAAGGTGCAAAAATAAAAAAAAGCCGGTTCTCTTATTCAGAAAGACCGACTTTAAAAGAATATTTCAGATTTCTTATTTACGGAAATGTGAGTTCGATGCAGTTAACTCGCCAAATGATTTTTCGGGATGAATCTTCTTTGCTTTTGCAAGCAATTGATCTTCCGTTTCTGTATGAGCCGGATCCGGAACACAACAATCAACGGGACATACAGCTGCACATTGTTCCTGATCAAAATGACCGACGCATTCAGTGCACTTCTCGGGAACGATATAGTAAAAATCGCTCGAAAGCGCATCAAAGGTCTTGCCGCCTAATTCATATGACGTTCCGCCGGAATAAATTGCTGTATTGGGGCATTCTGCCTCACAGGCACCACAATTAATACATTCTTCAGTTATCTTTGTTGACATAACATTTCTCCTTGTTAATAAACTTCTATATTGAGTTGTCTCGTTCTCAAAGTGGGATACGGCAATAGCAACTCTCTTTTTACGCATCGAATATGCAAAAGAGACAACCGAAATGCAAGTAGAAAGTCCGTTAAAAAAACGGCGATTTCTTATAAATATCGATGTTCGATGATGTTTCCTTTGTTATCATACACATATAATAAAGGAATACCGGTCGGAATATTAAGTTCCAAAACTTGTTCTTTTGAGAGTCTGTCAAGCCTCATCACAATCGACCGTAAACTGTTACCGTGTGCGGCAACTATAATATCCTTACCGGCAAGGACGTCCGGCAGAACCTTAGATTCAAAATAAGGAAGTGTTCTATCAGCCGTATCCTTTAAGCTTTCACTGATTCCATCAGGATTCAAATCAGTTTTATCTTTTGGAGGTGGAACATCGTAACTGCGTCGCCAGATTTTTAACTGTTCTTCGCCGTATTGCCTTCCGATATCTGCCTTATTCAGGCCCTGTAAAGCTCCATAATGACGCTCGTTCAATGCTTTGTCGCGTTCCACCGGGAGACCGGATTGGTCGATAATCTCTAATATAATATCAAGTGTTTTGATTGCGCGTATGAGAACCGATGTATATCCTTTATCGAATTTATATCCTTTGAGCTTTTCGCCGGCTTGATTTGCTTCCTGTTCGCCTTTTGGCGAAAGAGGAATATCCACCCAACCGGTAAAGCGATTTTCCAGATTCCACTGCGATTCACCATGTCTGATGAGAATAAGATTTGACATTTTTTTCCTTTGAGTTCTATATGACTGTTGATGGTTATTTGTTATAATTTTCGAGTTTTTTTACGTTTAGTTAATAACATAAAAGTATTTTCTAAAATTTCAGGCGATCTGCAGTTATTTTACCTATTTGATAGTAAAAAATCTTGCGTCCGGATGATGAACGATAATCGCATCCGTTGATTGCTCAGGATTCAGCATAAATGCGTCCGTCATGGTGACGCCAATACGTTCCGGCTTTAATAATTTAAAAAGCTTAACGTGATCTTCAAGATTCGGACATGCCGGATAACCGAAACTGAATCTCGCGCCCTGATACCCCTGACTAAATAACCGTTTGATATCCGGCGCGTCTTTGCCGGCAATCCCAATCTCTTCACGTATCTTTTTATGACAGAGTTCTGCAAGTGCTTCTGCCGATTCTACGCTTAATCCATGAAAAAACAAGTAATCCCTGTATTCATTCGAATTAAGGA
>CAZYAM010000173.1:0-3033 GCA_964645575.1 uncultured Ignavibacteriaceae bacterium | reverse complement strand
ATCTGTATCGCTTCTGCGCCGTCTGCGGCATGCAGCACGTTAACATTCGGCAGTGCCCGCTTGATGAATCGGGTATGCAGCAGGCGAATACCATGTTCGTCATCAACCACAAGAATACTATCGCCTGTTTCAGGTTTGCTTTTTGGAAATGTAATTGTGAAAAGTGTTCCGACACCGGATGTGCTCTTCACCGAAATGCTTCCATGATGTTTTTGTATAATTTCATGTACGACCGGAAGGCCGAGGCCGGTTCCTTTTTCGCCCTGTAATCCCTTGCGTGTGTATTTCTCTTCAATTTTAAAAAGCTTATGCACATCATTTTCCGGAATACCGATGCCCGTATCGCGCACGCCGATTACCCAGTGATTATACTGCTCTTCAATGAGCTCCACCGTGATCGTACCACTTGGCGGTGTGAACTTGAGTGAATTTCCAAGCAGGTTCCCAAATACCTGACTCAGCATTTGTTTGTCGCCGTTCACCATCATCTTGGGCGGTAAGATTGCCTGCAGCTTTACTTGCTTCTGAATGGCAAGTCCCATAAGGGAATTCAAATTCTTCCTGATAATATCATGCAGGTCAAGTTCCTGGTTTTCCATACTGATACGGCCCGACTCGAGGCGCGACCAATCAAGCAGTTTATTCACGAGTGAAAGCTGGTCTTGCGCTCCTTCCTGAATGTATGCCACAAACTGCATACGTTCTTCAGGTGAAAGCTGATCGTTCTCTTTCAACAGGATGTCGCAGAATCCGAGGATACTGCTGAACGGCGAACGAAGGTCGTGCGATAAAATCGAAAATAGCTTGTCTTTCTGCGCATTCAATTCCGATAAGGCATTCTTCGATTTCTCCAGCGCCCAGACGTACTCCTGAAGTTTCTTTTCCATTGCTTTGCGTGCAGTAATATCTTCCAGCACACCTTCGTAGCCGATAATTTTCCCTTCTTTATCGACTATCGTGCGGGCATTTTCCAGAACTGTGATAATCCTGCCGTTTTTTCTTTTCAGATTGATTTCAACATTGACCACGTATCCCTTTTGATGCAGCATTTCTGTCAATGCCTTTCGTTCTTCCGGATAGGCATACGTGTCGCGGGCAATGTCGAGTTCTGCAAGTTCAAAAAAGTTGTTGTATCCGAGCAGTTTCAGCATTGCACGATTTGCATTAATCAGTTTTCCATCCGGACTGCTTTGAAACATCGGCATTACTGAGTTTGCAAATAGGCCGCGGTATTTAGATTCGCTTTCGGTTAGAGCAGTATGAGTGATCTTCTCGGCGGTGACATCGCGGAATTGTGCAAGCATCAGCAAAGATCCATCATCCGATTCTATATAGGAATCGCAAACTTCAACATCGAGAATTTGATTGGTCCAGAGAATGAATCTTTTCTCTTGATGCGGTTCTGCTTCTTGTTCCTTGAAGCGTGATTCGTACTCACCGGCCATCTTCTCATGGTTTTCTATGTCGGCATAAACGTAAGTGAAATGCTTGCCTATGAGCTCTTCAGCGGTCATTCCCACAAGCCGGCAGAACGACGGATTTACCGCAAGAATTATCCCTTTTCCATCAGTAATCCTCATTCCTTCATTTGCATTGTCCCAGATGAAAGAAAGCATGTTTTTTGTGTTATGCAGGCCATTCTGAACCGATATCTGCTTTTTTGCCGTTACTGCCGGTTTTGCAGTGGTAGCTGCTCCCGGATTAAAAGGAATAATTTTACTATTAGTTGCTGCCGCTTCCATCATAACCTCCTGTGGGCTTTCGCCTCGCTCCTTTATTGTCTCTATAGATATTAACACAAGGCAGGTACCGCCTGGAATTTCATCGATTTTCGAGTGGAATTGAGGTTCCTGTTTTTAAAATTTGTGCAGATTCTACAAATGGTGAAGGGAGTATTAAGAGGTTAAAAATTAGCTTTGAGCAACGGCGATAAACAATGAAAAATAGGGACAAGCTATTTATTAGCCATTTGGAATTTGTTTTTTGGATTTGAGTTTTAAAAATTTTATTTAAGCAGGAGGCAGGCAGATTTTTGACGATTAATAAATATTTTGGATAACTGCCTGCCAAAGTAGATAGAATATATGTAGCACATCTAAATCTTTATCTTATACTTTTCTGCAAGCCGGTATAATGTTGCGCGTCCGATCTTCAGTTTCTTTGCAGCTTCTGCTATATTGCTGTTTGAAGTTTTAAGCGCATGCCGGATAGCGTTTTCCTTAAGTTTTTCCAATGGAATAACCATTTCCTGGCTTTCGAATGAAAGAGATTGATTTTCATTGTCTGTCTCTGCATATCCATGGGACTGGATTGAAATAGGAAGTTCTTTTTCCGTGAATACCTGACCTTCTGTCAGCACCACGCCGCGCTGTATAACATTTTCAAGCTCGCGTATATTGCCCGGCCATGGATAATTATAAAGCAAATCGAGGGCTTTATGCGAGAATCGGATTTTGGGTTTTCCAAGCTCTTCGCTGTTCTTTTTCAAAAAGTGCTCTGCAAGCAGAAGTATATCGGATTTTCGCTGGCGAAGCGGCGGAAGCATAATCGGGAATGATGAAATACGATAATATAAATCCTCGCGAAAATTCTTTTGTTTTACTTCTTCCCAGAGATTGCGATGAGTGGCGCAAATGAGCCGGGCATCGGTTTTAATCAATTCGCTGCCGCCGACCCTATCGAATTGTTTTTCCTGAATAACGCGCAGTAATTTTGACTGCAGGCTTAAGTCCAATTCACCGATTTCATCCAAGAAAATCGTGCCGCCTATTGCCTGTTCGAATTTCCCGATTCTCCGCTGAACCGCACCTGTGAATGCGCCCCGTTCATGTCCGAAAAGTTCACTTTCAAGAAGCTCGTGAGGAATAGACGCGCAGTTAACGACTATAAAAGGTCCGTTCTGGCGGTTGCTGTTAAAATGGATCGCGCGGGTAACCAGTTCCTTGCCTGTTCCGCTTTCGCCGAGAAGCAGGACGCCGATGTCGATCTGTTTGACTTTATTTATAAGTTTGAATACTTCCTGCATTTCACCGC
>CAZYAM010000172.1:0-3051 GCA_964645575.1 uncultured Ignavibacteriaceae bacterium | reverse complement strand
CAACACCGGCCGAGTGTCGTTCTTCTTCTGAAAGCTGCGAATGGGTTGTTGATGCCGGATGAATAATCAATGTCTTAGCATCACCCACATTGGCAAGCAAGCTTACAAGTTTGAGATTATTAATGAGCTTTTTCCCGGCTTCACGACCTCCTTTAATACCGAATGTAACAATACCGCCGTAATTGTTTGCACGTAGATATTTCTTTGCGTTCGAGTGCGCAGGGTGATTCTCTAATCCCGGATAGGTTACCCAACTTACATTGGGCGATTTTGAAAGCCATTGTGCAAACGCAAGTGAATTCTGGCAGGTGCGTTCCGCACGGAGAGAGAGGGTCTCCAATCCTTGCAGAAAGAGAAATGCATTGAATGGCGAAAGAGCTGCGCCGATATCACGAAGTTGTTCTACGCGTGCACGAATGATGAATGCGATATTCCCGAATGAACTTTGTGAACCAAAGGCATCCCAGAATTTTAAACCATGATATCCGGGACTCGGTTCAGTGAAGACGGGGAAGTGACCGTTATTCCATGGAAACTTACCGGAGTCAACAATAACACCGCCGATAGATGTTCCATGTCCGCCAATCCATTTCGTAGCTGAATGCACGACAATATCTGCGCCATAATCAATCGGTCTGCATATATATCCGCCCATGCCGAACGTGTTATCCACGATCAAAGGGATTCCATGATTATGTGCAATCTTTGCCAATGCCTCAAAATCTGGGACATCAAGCCCGGGATTTCCTATGGTTTCTACGTATAATGCTCTAGTTTTTTCGTTGATTTGTTTTTCTAATTCTTCGGGATCGTTGCTGTCCACAAAGTGTGTATCAATACCGAGTCTCTTAAGAGTTACTTTAAATTGGTTATATGTACCTCCATATAAACGACTGGATGAAACAATATTGTCGCCTGCTTGAAGAATAGTCGTAAGTGCGAGAAACTGTGCTGCATGGCCTGAAGATGTGGCTAATGCACCGACGCCTCCTTCAAGAGCAGCAACACGTTCTTCAAATACTGCAACGGTTGGATTCATGATCCGGCTGTAAATATTACCGAATTCCTGTAAACCGAATAATCGCGCCGCATGATCTGCATCATCAAAGACAAACGATGTTGTTTGGTAGATAGGCACTGCTCGTGATTTGGTTGCAGGATCTACATGCTGTCCTGCGTGCAGTTGAAGAGTTTCGAAATGCTGTTTTGTTGTTTGTGGCATAAGATGCTCCTTTTATTATAGGTTTATTTTTTTAACGCCTATAAAACGAAAAAGCCTCGCCGGGAAGATTTCCTGAAGAGGCTCGAGAGCATCTTCTCTTATCTATCCCTCGACGACCTGAGTGTCGTGGGCAGGATTTAGCACCAGCATTTCGTTGTCGGCGAAACCGGTTGCTAAGGCTTCAACGGGCCTGATCCCTCAGCCTTTCTTTATAAGAGGCATATTACGGATTATATTGTTTTTCTAATCCGTTCGATAATCTTTATGATCATCGTTAATACAATATACTGTAATTGAAAACTCTTGTCAAGTTCCTAAACTTAATATTATTCCCGATTCGATTGATTCTGATCTCGAACAGAGAAATACCAGGGAAGCAGCTTGTTTTCTATTGCATAAAGCGTCAATTCAACATTATTATGCAGGTTCATTTTTTCTAAAATTCGAGCTCTGTAAGTTGTGACAGTCTTTTCGCTGATAATCATTTCATCGGCTATCTCTTTAAGTGATTTACCTGAAGCGAGCATTCGCATAACCTGAAACTCGCGATTTGACAGCGTCTGATGAGGGAGTTTCGGTGTGTTGATGTCAAGAGCAACGGCCATTTCCTCTGCAAGCTTTGAACTAATATAACGGCTTCCTGTAGAAACTTTCCTGATTGCCGAGATAAGTTCTTCCGGAGCGCTTTCTTTAGTCATATATCCCAATGCACCGGCTTTCATCATACGTATGGCATATTGATCTTCAGGATGCATGCTAAGAACGAGTACAGCCAATTCCGGTTTACTTTTTTTTATTTCGCTGAGCAATTCCGGGCCGCTTCTTCCGGGAAGAGATATGTCTAAGAGAACAACATCAAGTTTATGCCGCATAACCTTTTCCATTGCTTCCTGACCGCTTCCTGCTTCGTCTACGACATTCATGTCGGAATGCTTTGCGAGGATCTGTTTCAGTCCTTCGCGAAACATGACATGGTCGTCAACAATAAGAATTCGGATCATTGGTGTTCCTCCGGAGGCATCGGGAATTGTATAATGACTGTTGTCCCGGTTTCCGGTTTCCCGTTAATCTCTATAGTACCATGCCAGTATTGTGCACGTTCGCGGATTCCAATCAGGCCGAAAGATTTTGGATCGTTTATTTCTTCTGCCGTAATACCTCGTCCGTTATCGTGTACTTGTAATTTCAACGCATCATTGGTTTGATTGAGATTGACATTTACTCGTGTCGCGCCGGAATGACGCGTGATATTTGTAAGTGTTTCCTGGAAAATTCGAAAAACTGCTGTCGAGATTTCAGAGTTAATAGAGATTTCTTCCGGTTCGGAACGGACTTCGAACAAAATTCCCGTGTGCTGCTGAAAATCTTTCGCCTGCCATTCTATTGCAGCGCTGAGACCGAGATCGTCCAGTAAGCCGGGCCGCAATTTTGTAATTATATGTTTTACGGCATGGATTGTCTCATCAACGCGGTCTTTAAGAGAATTAATTCGCTGAGTCGCTGCTGTTGCATCATGGATTACTTCTTCGCGGAGGAGAGAAAGTTCTATCTTTATTGACGTGAGCGCCTGGCCAAGTTCATCGTGGATTTCGCGGGCAATGCTTCTCCGCTCTTCTTCGCGCGCTGCTTGAAGATAAGCTGAGAGATCCCGGAATTGTTCTCCGGAATCCTCTTTTTGTTTTACAGGTGTTTGATTGCCCATATATTATATGATAGGAAGAAAAAAGGAAAAGCCCAACTGATTGCTCAATAAAAAGGGCAACAATGATATCGGTTCACTGCTGTCCAAAATAAATTGAGTTATAGTTCATAAGTCTTGAAAGTGAATC
>CAZYAM010000171.1:0-3100 GCA_964645575.1 uncultured Ignavibacteriaceae bacterium | reverse complement strand
CGTTTTGTTAACGGGGATGCCGTCAGTTAGTAGGTAAAATACGTATGGTTGACAAGCCATATAATAATATGTATATTTAAACAGATGAGTGAGTATATATTTTGATTGATATTGTAACATTTGGATGGGACGAAAATAAGAATACGTTAAATCAAAAAAAGCACAATATTTCTTTTGAGCTGGCTCAATATGCATTCCTTGATTCAAAAAGAGTAATAGCTAAAGATATAGATCATAGTCAGAAGGAAGAAAGATTTTATTGCTTTGGAAAAATTAAGGAGAATATAGTTACAGTTCGTTTTACATATAGGAATAACAAGATTAGAATTATAGGGGCTGGATATTGGAGAATGGGAAAGGAGATATATGAAAAAGCAAATAAAGTATAATGATGAGAAAATAGGAAAGATTAAAATTGTAAAAGACTTTTTACCTACGCCAGAAAATTTGATATTGAAGGACGACACAATAAAAATCACATTGAATTTAAGTAAATCAAGTGTTGCCTTCTTTAAAGAAATTGCTCAGAAGCATGGAAGCCGATATCAAAAGGTAATTAGAAGTTTGCTCGATAGATACACTTCGCATTTTTCGCAATAAGTTTTTAAACAATTTGATTTACATTGGGCAACTAACTGAGAAGTGGCAGCATAACTACTTTTTTAAAAAAAAGTCAAAAACCAAGATAAAGAAATATTTCTGGGAATCCATGCCTTCGGCAAAAGAACAAACACCGGTAAACGATTTACGCCGATAGAGCTTCTGAAACAGGATGCGCAGGTTTATAATCAGAGATATAAGGGGAATTTGTTTTCCAGAGAGTATAGAATTAGTAAAAGTAATATACGAGCGACAGCAATGATAGCAAGCTTTTTATTCTTACCTTTAATATCAAAGAGTTCCTTGGTAGTAGAGATATTTTTGAGACGTTAAGCCAACTCAGGCTCGGTCTTAACAAGAGTCCGGAGTTCCTTTTGAATGAGTGCTATTTGCTGTTGGAGGAATTATTAGATTAAAACTCTAAAAGGAGTAATTCTATGAAAAAACTTTGTTTTGTTGTTCTCGTCTCGTTATTCTGTATCGTTCCGTCCGATGCACAGGAGGGCATGTGGATGTTTACACAGCTAAACAAGCTCGATCTGAAAAAGAAAGGTCTGCAAATCTTGCTCGACGAGGTTTATAGTCCCGACGAATCCTCGATTGCCGGTGCGGTAGTACAACTGGGAGGGGGTACGGCTTCCTTTGTCTCCCCTGAGGGGTTGCTTCTCACAAATCATCACGTCGCCTATACTGCTCTCCAGCGAAGCTCGTCAACATCAAGCGATTATCTCACGAAAGGATTTCTGGCAAAGGCCTACTCCGAGGAAATTCAAGCGCCGGGTTATGAAGCACTAATGATGATAACGATGAAGGATGTTACCGTCGAGATTCTTCAAGCAGCGAAGGGCATCGACGATCCGGTACAGCGCAGCAAAATCATTGATACCAGGATCGCCGGAATGACCGATTCACTTGAAAAAGAGAAGGATGATGTACGGGCAGTTGTTGCCTCGATGTATAACGGCAGGCAATATATTCTCTATATATATAAGGTCTTTAAAGATATTCGCATCGTCTATTCTCCACCGCTGGCTATTGGAAAGTTCGGCGGTGAAATTGATAACTGGATGTGGCCGCGCCACACAGGAGATTTTTCGTTTATGAGGGTGTATGTATCGCCCGACGGCAAAGGAAAAAAGTTTGATAAAAATAATATACCGTATAAACCGAAGGTCTGGCTGAAAACCGCAAGCAAGAATCTCCATGATGGAGATTTCACATTCATCATTGGTTATCCGGGATTTACAACACGCTATAGAACATCCAACTCGGCAAACTGGAATTACAAATACAACTATCCGTCGGCGATAAAGAATTTTCAAGAAGTTATTGATCTTCTCGACGAAACGACAAAGATTAGTCCAGAAGGAAGGCTCAAAGTCGCGAATCAAAAGACCGGTTTAGCGAATGTGCTAAAGAATTATCAGGGCAAAGTTGAGGCTATGAAAAAAATTAGTTTTGTCCGGAAGAAACTCGATTTTGAAAAGGAGATGATGACATGGGTCAATGCAAATCCGGCAAGGGAAGAAAAATACGGGAATATTTTAAATGACATCAAAGCGCTGTACGTGGAGCTGGCGAAAACGAGGGAACGAGACGACATGTATAGAAATATTGTCAATTTCGGAGGTGTTCCCCTTAGAGCAGTAAACCTGATTTACGGCACGGTGAAAGAAAGGGAAAAGCCGGAGGGCGAACGGCAGCCCGGATTTACAGAAAAGACTGTCGACAAAACCATTGAGAACCTAAAATATCAATATGCCGATTACTGCGAACCTGCAGAAAAAGCGTTGATGATTCGAGTATTGACCATGGCAAACGAATTGCCTGCAGATCAGCGTATAACCGGATTGGAAAGCATTGTTCGTTCTCCATTAAAGCCAATTGAGCAATTCGTTGACGAAGCATTTAAAACATCAAAATTGCTCAACCTCGAATATGCACAATCCCTTTTCAAAGAAACATCCGGCGAACTTGACACACTCAATGATCCGTTCCTTCTTATTGTAAAGCTTATATATCCTTTGGACGAAGAAATAAATAAAGCCAATGAAAACTTTGCTGCAAAAGTGACCGATCTTCGGAAGCAGTACATTGATGCGTTATATGCATGGAAGGGAGCGAACCTTTATCCCGATGCGAATCGGACAATACGCTTCACCTACGGAACGGTAAAAGGTTACAGTCCTGCAGACGCCGTATGGTACCGGCCGTTTACCACACTGCGAGGTGTAATTGAGAAGAATACAGGTATCGAGCCGTTCGACGTTCCCTCTGAATTAACTGAGTTGTACGAAAAGAAGGATTACGGTAAATATATGGATCCCTTGCTGAAGGATGTGCCTGTTGCGTTTACGCATCTCGGAGATATTACAGGCGGCAACAGCGGCAGTCCGGTAATGAATGCCCGCGGAGAATTAGTCGGTGTTGCCTTCGACGGCAATTATGAAGCGATGATCAGCGATTGGCAGTACGACGATGAATTGCAAAGAGTTATTTC
>CAZYAM010000170.1:0-3135 GCA_964645575.1 uncultured Ignavibacteriaceae bacterium | reverse complement strand
TTATGGATGGTGTATTAATGGGATTGAAAGCTGTTGTAGAACAATTCATCGTATACCGCTTTGATCTTCCTGCATATACGACACAGGCAATAGTACAGGCGCTTCAATCCGACAATACTACGTTTTTCTATCTTGCTTCGGATGGGGCGGCACGGAGCCAGAGCGTAATGGCGGATGTTACCGGTATGATTGGAAAATTTAAAAGCGCTATAAATTTTCTCAAATCCGAAACAGACAGCCAGGGCGATGATATTATTAAGATCGGTCAATCTGGAGACAGAACCGTTCCTTTGGAAGATATAGATACAACGCTGGTTTATTTAGATAAGGCCCTGAATTATCTTACGGCTACGCAGAGCATTTCGCTTGAGAATGCAGATTCCGACGGGAACGATTATACAATCAGAATTAATATTTCTAATCTTTATAATAATCCGCCGCAGAATCCGAAAACTGCATGGTTCCCGGCCTATACGGTCGATTCAACTTCATCGGGCGAAATTCAATGGAATTGGGTAAATCAAACCTATGCTTCGTTCACCTTCCCGGATCCGTCGTTCAGCGGCCTGTTCGTTGAGATTAAAAATGAAACTACGGGAAGCACCAATATGAATGAGAATCTGAAACGGCTGCTCCATATTGATGAGGCGTTTGAATAATAAATCGGTCTATGAGGTTGCATTCTATCCGACAGCGCAGGCTGGATTATTCCAGATCCAACCTGCGCATTCTTTTGTCATTCTTTTCTCTTATTTGCATTTCGTCAATATTGCGGTGTCAATTAATAGATTCGCTTGTTCATATCAGGGCGGAAATTTCAGGCGAATACTCGGATATTATACGTCAGCATGCCGATTATTCTTCGGCTACTGTCTTTGCGCGTTCGTTTGAAGCGGAAATATCGGCTTCACACGGATTTGATACGCTTGTACTTGCGTATTCCGGATGGAATCAATATGCATCCTACAACAACCATGCTTCTGAAATCGCATTATCAACAAACAACGGACTCCGTTCTTTGTCGCTTCAATGGATAAGTTCATTCAACTGCATCGATTATTCCGCTGAAGTATTTTTCCCTTTTTCTCAAAAAGTATTTCCTCTTTATTACAGTGCATGGATACGGCTAAATCCTTTTAATAAAATCTTTGTACCTGAGTTCAGTTATGAACGGCTTCCAATATCGTCTGCAAGCGGATTAGGACTGAAGGATTTTTCGTTTCCTTTAGACGAACATTGTATAAACTCTGCATGGAACATAACGCTTAAGAGTCAGCCGGTAAAATTCATGGAGGGCTCGTTCTCATGGGGAAAAAGTATATCAGAAATGGCGGGTGTGCCGGTCTGGTATTCCTCGCCGTTTGATTGGAATACTCAGACATTTTCTGCCTTGCTAAAAATCTATCCGGAAGAAAAATCATCTTTTTGGATAGGATGGAAAAGGAGGGAAGAAAAAGGGGAGATGTCCTTTACAAAAGACGGTTTATCTTTCGGAGATCTTGCCTACGGAGAATTTATTTCCAAACATTGGCAGGCAGGTGCGAGCATAATTATCTTATCGCTGCCTGTGTTGTGCGAATATGATTTTTATCGATTAACAATGTACGGTGTCGGTCATTTTGAATCATGGCCTTTCACAACGGTAGCATCGACGGTTTTTGACAACCGGTTGTACTACAAGATTGACGGAAATATCGATGTCCATAGAATTGAAAGCAGAACATCTGTTGCATGGGGTGACTGGATTATCAAACCGTCATTCGGTTTTCTCTATATTCTGCCGGATTTATTATGGAGACAGTGGGAGCCGGACTTTATAGTTTTTGGCATAAAAAATGTCAAAGAAGAACCGCTCTCAATTCAACAATGCTGGCTGCTGCGGCTTGGCTGTGAGGTTGACTTTTCACTGTTAGGCATGAATATCGAAATACAAGTGGAACAGTACATACCTATGTCCATTAAAAAACGTGAAAAACAATTAAGCAATGTTGAACCAGGTACTCCGGCAGTCTCCGGTACTCCTTCGTCTACGGATGGAGGAAGGCGGATTCAACTAAAAGTGATTTTGCCATAGGTTGCTTTCAGTTCTTTGAATTGATATTTTAAGTCCAGCACTTATGACAACGTCTCCACTTATAGTCAAGTTGTAGTTTGCTTTCAGTTCTTTGAATTGATATTTTAAGTCCAGCCTCGGTTTTCGATGCGCATGGACATTTCAAGTTGTAGTTTGCTTTCAGTTCTTTGAATTGATATTTTAAGTCCAGCCCTTTTGACAAAGTATTCTAAGGTTCTCAAGTTGTAGTTTGCTTTCAGTTCTTTGAATTGATATTTTAAGTCCAGCTAGAAGTTGTTGCAGTGCCAGTGCTTTATGGTTGTAGTTTGCTTTCAGTTCTTTGAATTGATATTTTAAGTCCAGCTACGCCGACAAAATATCAGGGGTAACGATAGTTGTAGTTTGCTTTCAGTTCTTTGAATTGATATTTTAAGTCCAGCTCAAGCACTCGTGGGTAATACGGCGACTTAGTTGTAGTTTGCTTTCAGTTCTTTGAATTGATATTTTAAGTCCAGCAATTCCGGCTCTGCAACCGGCGGAGACATAGTTGTAGTTTGCTTTCAGTTCTTTGAATTGATATTTTAAGTCCAGCGGAAAAAATAAAAGGTTGCTGAACTGATGGGTTGTAGTTTGCTTTCAGTTCTTTGAATTGATATTTTAAGTCCAGCTTTTTCAACTATTGGCGCGGATAGTGTTGGGTTGTAGTTTGCTTTCAGTTCTTTGAATTGATATTTTAAGTCCAGCTGCCCCCGAGTAGATACACACCGTCCAAGAGTTGTAGTTTGCTTTCAGTTCTTTGAATTGATATTTTAAGTCCAGCATAACACCGTCATTGGAATGGTTGATAGTAGTTGTAGTTTGCTTTCAGTTCTTTGAATTGATATTTTAAGTCCAGCTGCTGTCTATATTGGCGCCGGCAATCTGTGGTTGTAGTTTGCTTTCAGTTCTTTGAATTGATATTTTAAGTCCAGCCCAATCTTTTGCGCTTTATGGCCTGTTCAAGTTGTAGTTTGCTTTCAGTTCTTTGAATTGATATTTTAAGTCCAGCAGATGTTGGAAAAAGACGGGCATATGCAGGGTTG
>CAZYAM010000169.1:0-3136 GCA_964645575.1 uncultured Ignavibacteriaceae bacterium | reverse complement strand
GAAAAGAACCGCTGGGGGCTGATGAGTGCATCGCTGACCAATCTTTTTTTTGTCTTTTACACTCGCCTGTGAAAGAAAGGTAGTCGCAGGCTTCAGCCTGCGCAATTACGCGACCTAAAGGTCGCGACTACCGATCTTTCAAAATAACACATAAAATAATCTGCATTAGATTTGTTTGTAAAATCTATATAGATAAAAAAAAGTCCAGTCGGTGACTGGACTCTACATAAACAGAGAACCGTAACAAGGTCACAATTTTGTACTACTCCTTCTCAAATTTCAATTTCACATTCACGATTTCCGGCCGGTTGCCGGTTCGCATCGGCGGGCCCCACGTACCAACACCGCACGAGACATAAAAATGCGTGTCTCCCTTTTTCTTGTATCCCCAGCTGATTTCATACACTACCTGCGTGATATAATTAAACGGCCAAAGTTGTCCATGATGTGTGTGTCCGGAAAGCTGAAGATCAATACCGTTATCAACCGCATCGTTCAACCGCAATGGCTGATGATCCATAAGAATTATTGGAAGAGTTTTATCCACGTCTTTTATCAAGTCGTCAAGTGATCTGCGTTTCTTTCTATCAAACTGGACAATACTGACATCTTCTCTCCCGACCAGAGTAAATGCTCCGTCAATTTGCACAACGCTGTCTCTTAACATAATAACGCCATGCTCGGTAAGATATTTGCATGCAGGCTCGACTCCGCCTATATATTCATGATTGCCGGTGACTCCATAAATCCCGTACTTTGATTTTATTTGCCGCAGTGTCTCTCCGAGATTCTGGCGAATGACGGGTTCGATATCTTCATCTACTAAATCGCCTGCAAATAAAACAATATCCGGATTCAATGAATTAATTTTATCCACAATACGCATAAAATGACTGTTGCAGATAATTGTTCCCAGATGAACATCGGATATGACGGCGATATTTAATTCCTTCAGCGGGGATTTTTTCTGGATCATCAATTCCAGAGTCTGAATTCTCGGAAGCACACTATTGATATGTGCCCCAATAATCGTCAGAAAAACGGCACCAATAACGATAAGCGCCGTTACCTTTTTTGTATGCTGAAGGTTTCGCGTCAGAAACTCCGGGAAGAACGGGATTAGATAATTCACAAGTCTTAGAAGATCGATTGCCAGCAGAATAACAAAAAAATACGCCATTGCTCCCATCCAGAAAGAGCCGATCCAGACCAATCCATCCGACAGCCACGAAAGGGCAATACGCTCAATTAGTCGTGCTGCGAGATAAGAAGCTGCCAAAAACCAAAAAATCACAGTAAACCATACCCGAAGTGGAGAATTATGGGAAATGGCCTGCAAACCGCGGATATAGATATAGGTATTTATCAGTCCATAAAGAACAATGACGATAGAAAAAAATATGATAAAAATCTGTGTTCGCGTCATCAAAAGACTCCATATTCCTTTATTATTAGTTTATTAGAATAAAACAATAGAACCGAAAATTCAAGCTGTATTATGCTAAAGACTCATTTCTTTGTTGAATATTATTACGATAATCTTTAGAATAAGGTTTAGGATTTGTATATTTCAGGAGAGAAACATGGAACAATTCATGAAAGCCGCCATCGAAGAAGCTAAACTCGGCTTGCAGGAAGGCGGAATTCCAATCGGGTCGGTGCTAGTACGTGACGATAAAATCATTGGACGGGGACATAACCGCCGCATTCAGAACAATGATCCGCTTGCACATGCCGAAATCGAATGTATTCGCAATGCAGGGCGGATCGATTCATATGCGGATACGATTCTCTTCACTACTCTCATGCCCTGCTATCTTTGTTCCGGCGCGATTGTCCAATTTGGAATCGAGAAAGTTATTGTGGGGGAATCCAGAAACTTCAGAGGAGACATTGAATTCCTAGAAAATCACTGGATTAGTGTGGATGATTGGGACTGGGATGAATGTATAAAACTAATGAAAGAATTCATCGAAAAGAATCCGGCTCTCTGGAAAGAAGACATAGGAAAACTCTAAGCGCTATGACAAATCAACAACTCTTTATTCGAAAAGCTACCAAGCTGTCCTTAGAAAATGTTCAAACGGGAAAAGGCGGGCCATTTGCCGCCATCATCGTAAAGGACAACAACATCATCGCAAGCGGAACGAATCTCGTTACCTACTCGAACGATCCGACCGCGCATGCAGAAATCGTTGCGATACGCGAAGCATGTAAAATACTCGGCAGTTTTCGTCTGGAAGGCTGCGAAATATATGCTTCCTGCGAGCCATGCCCGATGTGTCTCGGTGCGATTTATTGGGCTCGCCTTTCAAAAATATACATCGCTTCGATCATGAAAGATGCTGCAGATGCCGGCTTTGATGATGTACTTATTTATTCTGAATTTTCAAAACAAATCAGCGAGCGTAAAATTCCGATGGTCTTGCTGCCTCAAAATGAAGCGCTTCTGGCATTCAAAGAATGGAAAGAAAAAAAGGACAAAATCAAATATTAGAGTAATAACTGCACCAAAAGGAGATAACACATGGCAAAAAAAATAGTGAACGATGCACGATTTGCTAAAGCAGGTGATGTCATGACGACGTACGTCTTTTACATCGACGGTGATAAGTCCGTAGCCGATGCAATCAAACTAATGAGGGCGGAAAACCTCTCCAGCTTGATTGTTAACGGGAAAACACCGAACGATCCATGGGGAATTATGACACGCAAGGATGTAGTAAGCAAAATTGTCGCTCCTGACAGGAATCCGGAAGAAGTCAAAGTTTCTGAAATCGAATCCAGGCCGCTTGTCACAGTTTCTCCCGATATGTTGGTCAAAGACTGTGCTGAACTGATGCGTGCGAAGGGAATAAGAAGGGTAGCTGTTTATGACGGCAAAGCAATCGTCGGGCTGCTAAGCAACACCGATATCTTTCACGTCATCAAAGTGTAGCAAACGTTTCATTATTTTAGTGTGTTTTCGATAGTCCTGAATAAAGGACATATAACACTCTCTGTTACAAAGTGACTCCGCGAACATCTCGCTCCGGCAGACAGGCCCGCCTGAACGACACAGTCGGGCAGGCTAACAGCTTGGGGACCGGGAGGCAATCCAAACACAAATTGGATTATGCCGGAAGAGAGAGATGTT
>CAZYAM010000168.1:0-3293 GCA_964645575.1 uncultured Ignavibacteriaceae bacterium | reverse complement strand
GACATCAAGCTGCTCACGGTATGTCTTGATGAGAAAATCAACATCATCAAGATCGCGTCGGCGATTGGCGACGAGTTTATAGAGAATAAGGTCTTCAATGGTACAACAGGGAATTGCCCTGCCGGCAATGATCTTTGCAACTGCTCGCGTAACCGCCCGCCTGTCAAAGCCACCCACTCCTGCCGAGATGTCAACAGCAATATTGGTATTCGGATCTGTGACCGGAAGAACAAAATATCGTTTAAAAAAATCCACAGGCTGCTCTTTCCGGGGAGAAAATGATTTCAGGATCGTTTCCGCTATGTCTTTCATTGCATCGACTTCGACAAGAAACGTTATATCAACGTCTTGCGTTACGCGATGCAATCCATACAGAATAACGGCAACGCCTCCCATCAGGAGGTACTCATAGTTGTTTTGCTTAAAGAAATCATCAAGGTGCAGTATAGTCGTTTCGAGGCGGGTCATTTAACAACAAGAGGAATTCTATTAAGCACTCGTTGGCGTTCAATATCGGCTTGCAGTTCTGTGTCGTGTGCTTGTTGTTGAATCGCAGATTCGACGGGCATGCTGAGAACTTCATCCATAAAGCGCAGGAAGTCTTCAAGCGATTTTGGGTCATCTGCA
Organism: uncultured Ignavibacteriaceae bacterium; assembly: GCA_964645575.1. Taxonomy (GTDB): domain Bacteria; phylum Bacteroidota; class Ignavibacteria; order UBA10030; family UBA10030; genus Fen-1298. The sequence goes on along the minus strand of CAZYAM010000168.1, from coordinate 2,666 downwards.
GCTTCCCGCAAACGTTCTTCTTCTAATTTCCCCATCAACTCATACTTACGCTTGAAGGTTTGGTATTCAGCTAAATTCTCGAACAGTTTCATAGTGTAATGTAATTATTTTTACGGAAAAAACACAGTTGAAAGAAACACTCTCGATATTTACACTGCATAAGTGAACAATTTCGGAAGCCTATTTCAACATCATTCTTAAATATTCGCCCGTATACGATCGATAATTTTTGGCTATTTGTTCCGGTGTCCCTTCAGCAACAATCTCTCCTCCGTTATCTCCGCCTTCAGGCCCTAAATCTATTACCCAATCCGCCGTTTTAATTACATCCAGATTATGTTCGATTACTATTACGGTATTACCTTTATCAACCAATCTGTTAAGAACGAGCAGAAGCATCCGGATGTCTTCAAAATGCAGGCCTGTTGTCGGTTCGTCAAGAATATATAATGTCTTTCCGGTGCCGATTTTTGAAAGTTCCGTCGATAGTTTTACACGCTGTGCTTCACCTCCGGATAATGTCGTTGCCTGTTGACCGAGCCGGATGTACCCCAACCCGACATCATGGAGTGTCTGCAAATGCCTCTGTATGCGCGGCAGTTCGCTGAATAAAACCATCGCCTCATCCACAGTCATATCAAGCACATCGGCTATCGATTTTCCCTTATAATACACTTCGAGCGTTTCTCTGTTATACCGTTTGCCCATACAAACGTCACAAAGAACATAAACATCCGGCAAAAAATTCATTTCGATTTTACGGACACCGTCGCCTTCGCAATTTTCGCACCTGCCGCCTTTCACGTTAAAACTAAACCGCCCCGCCTTATAACCGCGTATCTGTGCTTCCGGCAGCTTTGTAAATAAATCTCTTATAAGTGTGAAAAGCCCGGTATACGTTGCAGGATTTGAACGCGGTGTTCTGCCGATTGGCGATTGATCAATGTCAATGATCTTATCGATGTGCTGTATTCCTTCAACAGATTTATAAGGAAGGGAAACAAGCTTGGACTTGTAAAACTTTCTGGAAAGGATCGGAAAAAGCGTCTCGTTGATGATTGTGGATTTACCGGAACCGCTGACACCTGTGATGCAGACGAGTGTTCCGAGCTGAATCTGCAGCGACAGATTTTTAAGATTATTGCCTGTTGCCCCTTTTATAATAAGCGATTTTCCATTGCCCCGGCGCCTTGCAGAAGGAATTTCAATTTTATGTTTACCTTGAAGATAAGCAGTTGTCAAAGAATCATATATTCCTCTATCACTATCTACCTTCTTCCTTTTTACGGTTGTTCTTCCATTCACTATTTGTTCCGGCGTTCCGGTCACAACAACCCTGCCGCCATGCTCCCCGGCGCGCGGGCCGAGATCAATGACGTAGTCCGCGCTTTTAATCATCTCTTTGTCATGCTCTACTACAATGACTGTATTTCCCAGATCGCGAAGCGACTTGAGTGATTTGATCAATTTAATATTATCACGCTGGTGCAAACCTATGCTTGGTTCATCAAGAATATAAAGTACGCCAACCAGCTGTGTTCCAATCTGTGTTGCCAATCGAATACGCTGCCCTTCGCCGCCGGATAGAGTACGGGCAGAACGATCCAATGTAAGATAACTTAATCCGACATTTAACAGGAAATCGAGCCGCTGTCTAATTTCTTTTAATATCTGATGAGCAATATCCGTTTGACGCGGCGTCAGGGAGATTCCCTCGAATAATTGCTTTGCCTTTGTAATCGACAGCCTTACTATATCATGAATGCTCATTTGTTTGCCTGTCTTAGCATCTTCCAAACGAATAGACAGGCTTTCTTTCCTCAATCGCCCGCCTTTGCATGTATCGCACGGACTAGTCGTCATAAACGACTCAACCCAGTCACGCACCTGATTAGAAGAGCTGTCTTCATACCATCTTTCCAGCATCTTAAGAAGCCCTTCAAAACGATGTTTATATATATGTATTCGTCCTGTGCTGTGCTTATATTCGATTTCCAATTTCTCGCCATGCGATCCGTAAAATAAAACATCGCGTGCCTCTTTTGAAATTTTACTTATGGGCGTGTCGAAGTCAAATCCGTATTTTTTCGCAACGGCATGAATCTGACTGAACATCCATGTGGAACGCGGTTTCCCCATCGGCGCAAGCCCTTCTTGATTAATAGACAGATTCTCATCCGGCAGTATTAATTTCATATCGAATGACCGCAGTTCACCTAGGCCTTCGCACTTCGAACAATAACCGGCCGGAGTATTAAACGAGAAAGAGTTTGGCGCCGGTTCTTCGTAGCTGATGCCGCATTCATGGCATGAAGATTTCTGGCTGAAAAGCTGATCTTTCTCGCCGTTATTGACGATAAGGACACCGTTCCCAAATCGAAGTGCAAGCTCGACCGAATCTGCTATTCGCGGACGCATTTCTTTCTTTAAAGCAATTCTGTCAACAACAATTTCAATTGAATGGACTTTGTAGCGGCCGACCTTCATTCCTTTTTCAATCTGCTTTACCTGTCCGTCAATACGAACACGGAGAAATCCGTCTTTTAAAATGCTTTCAAATAATTCCCGGTAGTGCCCTTTACGCCCTTTAACTACAGGAGCGAGAATCTGAAGTTTTGCGCCGTTCGGATACCCTATAATTGATTCTATAATTTGATCGACCGATT
>CAZYAM010000167.1:0-3313 GCA_964645575.1 uncultured Ignavibacteriaceae bacterium | reverse complement strand
CGTTATGAAGATCACCTCAAGCGGAAGAAAGATCTTGAAACCTTTCAAAATATCACCGAGCGTTACAAATCGGTTGATGAATTATTGACAGATTTGGCGCTTGAACCGCCAAACGAGAGTATTGCCGATATTGAATCGCCCGGCCCGGAGAAGGAATACCTGACACTCTCAACGATACACAGCGCTAAAGGATTGGAATGGAATACTGTCTTTATCATTTATGCGCTCGAAGGAAGGTTCCCGGCAATGCGGGCCGCAGCGAGCGATGAGGAAATGGAAGAAGAACGGCGGTTGATGTATGTCGCCTGCACCCGCGCAAAAGAGCATTTGATCATCACATATCCGATGAATATTTACGATCGTGAGAGCGGCCTGATATTAACAAAGCCTTCGCGTTTTATCGAAGGTATCGGCGAGCACTTGCTGGAACCATGGGTTGTTGATTGATCTATGGATGCGCCGGTACAGGTCAGACAACAATGATAGATAATCCGTTAAAAGAAGAGAAGAATCAGTTTTCAGCTTCCGGCTTGCATTTAAAGTGTGTTATTCTTGCTGCCGGTGCTTCTTTGCGCCTGCGCCCGTTAACGGATATAAAACCAAAGTGCCTGCTGGAAGTCGGAGGAAAAGCTATACTGGGACGTATTATTGAGAATGTTCTTGATGCGGGTGTTAAGGAGATAGCCGTCGTTATCGGCTACAGGGGAGAAATGATCCGGGAATTCTTAAAACAACAATTTCCGCATATTCGTGTTCGTTTTATCCTGAATCCGAATTATTCTAAAACAAATAACGCTTACTCGCTTCTTCTTGCAAAGAGATTTCTTGAGAATAAAAAAGGCGGCATCTTCTCCGACTTGTTATTAATTGACAGCGATATTTGTTTTTCGTCAAAATTACTGCCCGTGTTTCTAAGTAACTCCATACGTGATTGTATTGCAGTTCGTGTGTCCGGTGAACATTGTGAAGAAGAAATTCGAGTGAAGGAAGACGGATATGGAAATATCGTTTTAATCGGAAAAGACACATTGCTCGATGAAACCGATGGGGAGTCGATCGGTATCGAAATGTTCTCGGCCGAAACTGCGGCGCATCTTTTCACAGTTCTCGAGCAGCGTGTGAGAAGCGGGATGGGGCGGACGGAATTTTACCAGGTGTCATTTCAGGAAATGATTAATCATGGGATTAGATTTAAAGCTCTTGATATCAGTGTATTTCCGGTAATTGAGATTGATACAGCAGAGGATCTCGCAATTGCAGAAAGAATGGACATTGTCTGATAAAATGTATTCTTATCGAAAATCTCTTAAATCCGAAATCTCCGACGAGTTTATTAATACGTATTTGTTTCGTCCTATGGCAGGATTGATCGTATGGGTGCTTTATTATACTCCGGTTACAGCGAACCAGGTAACCATCGCATCGATAATATCCGGACTTGCTGCTGCAATTTTCTATTTAAGAGGAACTCCGGATGCATTTATTATTGCCGGACTGCTTGTGATACTCAAAAACCTGCTTGATTCTGCCGACGGTCAGCTTGCAAGAGCAAAACAGCAATGCAGCCGCATAGGAAGATTTTTAGATTCAATCGGCGACTTTATTGTAAGTGCGGCGGTATTCGGCGCTATAGGCTGGGTCATATTTCAATCAAGCGGCGATTGGCGAATGTTGTTGCTCGCGGTGCTCGGACTTATCGGTATTTCACTCAGAGTATCTTGCCATGTATTTTATCAAGTGAACTATCTCCATTTGCAGAGACAGTATATGAGCAATCGTTTGTCTGAAAAAATTCTGGAAGAAGATTTGAAGAAAGGCGGCTTCGAACTTATACTCCAGCGGATTTTTCAGTATATTTACGGATGGCAGGACCGGCTTATAGAGAGAGTTGACCGGTGGAGTTCCGGAGGTAAAATCCAAAAATCACACGAAAATAAGAGAAAAGACCGATTAGAGGATTTTTCCTGTCGATGGTATTCTGACAAAACTTCTTTGCGTATTTCCGGATTGCTCGGTTTCGGTACGGAATTCTCTTTGCTGCTGCTGTGCTCGCTTCTGAACCGTTTAGAGTTGTACCTCTATCTTAATATCTTTCTGATGAATGGTATTCTTCTACTCTGCGTCTTTTACAGGCGGTTAATTCTGTTGAGATACCTGCTGCCAGCGAAGAATCCGCAAAAAGGGCTCCCGTGATATATTGAAAGGCGATGATGAAATGCGCTTACTATACAGCTATCATCGTCGGTACTTGATTCCCAACAATCTTTTTCAGCTGCTTGAAGCGTTTCAGTTTTCCTCTTAATGTTGAAACCAGCGTCTGTTCGGAAATGGGCTTCATTAAATAGTCGTCTACTCCCAGTTCTTTACCTGTACGAATAAGAACCTCGTCAGTTAGACCGGATAAGAAAACGAAGGGAATGCTCTGCACATTTTCCAGTTCCTGTACTTTCTCATAGAATGTAAAACCGCCCATAGTCGAAGTCTCGAGATTAATATCACAGAGGATCAGATCGGGGGCGAATTTACGAAGTAACGCGTATGCTTCGTCGGATGTTGATAATGCTGTAACATCGAATCCATTTTCTTCCAATGATGCTTCAAGTAATTCCAACAGCCGGGTATCGTCATCGATGACGAGAATCTTACTTCTCTGTTTATGCTGAATAACGTTCATCAGCTGTGTTTGAATTTGTATATGCTCTTCCTCCGAGATTTGGAATGCATTCCGCAAATCAGTAAGATATTTGACATCCGACAAAACAATCGGATTACTGGATAATTGCCGGACAATGACATTCTTGTAGCATTCTCGTTTTACATTTTTTTCTATTCCTTCATGCTCTGCATCTGTGATTTCCAGTATTGTACGTAATTCATCTAAACGGCGCTCCTCGTCTACTGTCAACGCTCCGTTATACCACATCTCCGCGAGTGTTTTGCGATAAGATTCCAACTCAATACTTCGGTCAACAACCCGATCTTGCTGCGGTTCCTTGTCTTTTGTTGCCATTTCTATGGATTTATCGAGCGGAAAAGGCGGTAAAGGTTTTGTTAGTATTAATGATTTTGTGCTTAACTCGGTCTGCACAGGTTTTGGTAAAGGCGGCAGCGGCAAATTCTCAGTTACAGAATTAGGAGAGATGGGATCAGCGGCTTGTTGTGTATTTTCGTCATTATGATTTATTTCTGCTATGCGTTCAAGCTCTTTTTTAAGAGCGGTAACTCTTTCTTCCAATGCAAATGCATAGACATTCCGGGGGTCGATTTTTTTGGCTTTAACGATTTCTCTTTCAGCACAATCCAGTTCGCCTTT
>CAZYAM010000166.1:0-3381 GCA_964645575.1 uncultured Ignavibacteriaceae bacterium | reverse complement strand
GCTGATGAGCCTTTGGCTCAAAGACTCACGAAAAATATGGAGTCGGAGACATGAATTTGATTAAAATACTTATTTTGGACAAGTGTGATATTGAATAACTGTATTTTTAAATGAATTTCTGGTTTTTATAGGCATTAATTCTGCATTTTTTTAAATCTGCATTATAATCGGCCTTCTTATCATTTTAAGCAAAGAGAACAATGGAATCAACTAAAAAGAGATCTGTCAATACAACAATAAGCTTTCATATCTGACTGCTTTTTATGTGAGAGTCTTTCTTTCTATAAATTATTTTATAAAGTAGTTAAGACGAAGTGCACTGTATGGCAAAAAACCGTAATGTGATATATATTATATGCCGAAGTTCTGTTTCGTGATATCTGCATTCCTCAGGTGTTTTGAATAATGCCGGTATTTAAAAATTTGCAATTGTCTTTCAGAAAGTATATTTCTGCATCCGGCTAATAATTATTTCACTTTTTTAAATTCACCCACGAACTTCCTCATGTCTTCCATAAGCACTGCATCCGGGTTACATCTGAGAACCATACCGTCAAGAAACATCAGGCTTTTGATTATCGAAAACATGCCTTTTTCGAATCCCATGCCTGAATTCACACCAAGTTTGATCGTTTCCATCATCTTTTTCGTCAAAGATACTTCTTTTACGCTTCTTCCTTTAAAATCCGAGTATAGGATATTGAACTTCGTTTTAAACTTTTCGTATTTCTGCCCGGAAATTCCGGTTTCCGCCATTTCATTAAGCCTCTTTGCACATAGATTGTAATCGTACACTGACAGTGCTTCGAAGAAATTTAAAAGCCCGGAACTTAACCTTTTACCGACATGCCCTATTGCACCGGTGTCGATGAAATAAATTTTATCACCTTTAAGCATAAGGTTCCCCGGGTGAATGTCCCCATGAAATGTTCCGATGTTAAACATAAAAAATCCATGAATTTTAAAAAGTAGCAAAAGCTCGGAGTAGTCCATTTCATTATCTAAAATCTCATCGAATGTTTTTCCGGGAATATATTCCGATACCATCACGTTCTCGGATGATAATTCCTTGTATATTTTCGGAAATTTCAGCGAAGAAAGATCGTAAATTCCTTTGTTTTTTTCATATATCTCTTTTAATATTTCATGCCCCTCTATCTCGTTAAGAAGGTTCAGCTCTCTCAGAGTGTAATCTTCAATATGTTCAATAATACCTATCGGATCGAAAACTCGTGCCAGCTTCGGGTAGAAGAAAATCGCAAACCTGAAGAATCTTTTTACAGCTGCTACGTCTTTTTCAAATTTATTTTTAAAATCAGACTTGATGATTTTTATTACAACTTCTTCACCTGTCAGCAGCCTGGCGTTGTAAACCTGGCCAACAGATGCGCTTGCAACGGGTTTTTCGTTGATCCACGAGAACTTTGTCCTATCGATTTTTTTCAGAGCGTCTTCTGATTTTATGGGAATATTTGCCCTGTATAGTTTGGACAATTCAACACAGGTTTCTTCATTTAGAAAGTCTATCCTCAATGCGTGTACCTGCCCGATTTTAACAGCAAGAAGGCCCATCTTTTGAATTTTTTCGACATCCGGCTTCTTGTTTCCGTATATCATGTATATCAGCTTCAAAAACGAAATCATATTCATAAGGGCATGCTCACAAATAATTCAACCTGATTACCAGGTAATTGTTATTCCCGTCCAGATTAACCGCCGATTCTTCGAAATCCGGCGAGCTAAAACCTACCTCAGGATTGTTAGAAACACCAAAACCTTCTTTTGGTTTTCCATACCAGGTTTTGTCCATTTCTCCATCCGAATTCGCATCGTGTAATATCGATATAGCATATTTGCCGGATTTTATCTTAAAGCTGAATTTCACTGTTTTACCCTGAATATTTTCATTCAGCATAAGTACTGCATATTCGTGCGAATCGGGAAAACCTTTTTCGCTTTCGAATAACAACAGTCTGCAGATTCCCTCTTCGTTTTTAAAGCCTTCTATTGTAACATATACACTAATGCTGTCGTTCGCTGACGATTCTCCGGATGCTGTAGTAAGTAATAATATTAATGCCAGTAAAATAGATTTTGCCATTATAGGTTTATACCGTCCTTTTTCATAATCAGCTCAGCCGAAATTCTACCCGATTCATATATTGTAGGCAATCCGCTTCCGGGATGCGTTCCGCCTCCTACAAGATAGCAGTTCTTAAATTCCTCGAACTCGTTATGGGGCCTGAAATACAGCATCTGGCCTACATTATGTGCCAGATTAAAAGTTGCACCAAGATAAACCGAATGGTTAATGTTCCAATCTTTCGGTGTTACGATTTTTTCTTCCTCTATATTTTCACTCAGCCCTTTGTAACCTCCCCTTGTCTCAAGGACTTCAATGATCCTGTTTCTAAAATTCTGCTTATTCCTTTCCCAATCGATACGGCTTTTATTGTTTGGCACCGGCACGAGAACATATATGGTGCTCTTGCCTTCCGGCGCCAGTGTCTTATCGCTTACACAGGCATTTTGAACATAGAATGAAAAGTCCTCGGACAGTATCATCCCTTTTGTGATTTCGTCAACATTTCTTTTATAATCCTTCGCAAATATTATACTGTGATGTGCAATATCCTTAAATTCTTTTTTTACACCGAGATAAAGCATGAAGGTAGAGCATGAATAGTCTTTTGCTGCAAGTTTTTCGTTCGTCCATTTATTTCTGTCACTTGAACTTACTAATTCTGTCATAGCGTGCGCAAAATCTGCATTGATAATTACGTAATCTGCTTTCTCTATTTTGCTGTTTTCAAGCAGGACGCCGGTTGTTTTTCCGTCTTCAACGAGTATTTTTTTAACCGGTGAGCTGAGGTGTATTCTTCCTCCGGATTGTTTGAACGCTTCGGCCATACCATGTGAAAGGCGGTTTAAGCCTCCTGTAATGTGGTATATTCCTCCTCCGTGTTCGATATACGAAATTATGCTGAAAGTGCCCGGAGCTGTCCAAGGAGACATTCCGATATACTTTGCCTGAAACGTAAAAGCGATTCTTATATCCGGGTCATCGAAGTATCTCGACAGAACGTCATACAGGCTTATATGAGCATCAAGATAGGGTACGGCTGCAATTAAACGTTTAGAAAAAAAATCTCTTATCTTGCCGTAAGGAATGGACAGGCATGGAATGAGTTTATCGTATTTCTTCTTTTCTTTTTCGAGATATTTCAAATAGCCGTTAAAACTGCCTTTTGAAAATCTTTCCATTGTCTGTTTCATCATTTCCTTATCCGGGGATGGATAAAGTTCTCTTCCATCGGCAAATTTTAACCGGTACATTGGATCGAGCCTGATGACTTCGACAAAATCTTCAAGTTTCTTTCC
>CAZYAM010000165.1:0-3441 GCA_964645575.1 uncultured Ignavibacteriaceae bacterium | reverse complement strand
CGCGCATTAGCAATAGGTATTTTTAATTCGGGTACGAATATCGGTGCACTCACTGCACCGATTGTAGTGCCATGGCTGACTATGATGTATGGGTGGCAGTCTGCATTTATAATGACAGGTGCAATAGGTTTTCTCTGGTTAATCGGATGGATTCTGATATACGAAAAACCAGAGCAAAAAAAACGGCTTTCCTCTGCTGAATTAACTTATATACAAAGTGATAAGCAGGAAACATCTACGATAAAAATTCCTTGGGTGCAATTATTGAAATACCGGCAAACATGGACTTTTATTGCGGGAAAATTTTTAACCGATCCGATCTGGTGGTTCTATCTATTTTGGCTGCCTAAATTTTTAAATAAAACGTATGGATTGACAATCACCGAATTGGGTTTACCATTAGTTGTGATTTATTTGATGATTAGTGTTGGTAGTATCGGAGGAGGTTGGCTGTCTTCTTTATTTATTCGGAAGGGGATGGCTGTTATGAAAAGTCGCGAACTTGTAATGTTGCTTTGTGGGGCATGTGTATTGCCTATTATCATTGCTTCACAAGCATCGAATCTATGGCTTGCAGTAGTTCTTATCGGATTGGCTGCTGCATCGCATCAAGGATTTGCTGCTAATCTTTACGCGCTGATACCTGATTTGCTGCCTAAGAGAGCTGTAGGCTCTGTTACCGGTCTGGGTGGAGTAGCGGGCTCTATAAGCGGAGTGCTCTTCTCAATTTTTGTTGGATATATTTTAGAATGGACAGGAAGTTATATCTTGCCTTTCATCGTCGCCGCTCCGACATATTTAATTGCGTTGGGTCTTATACATTTATTGACAAAGACAGCAAAACCGATAGATCTATAATAATGAATTGAAGGGCAGTATAAAACATACTTGTTAAATGATTTTTAATATCCTGGCAAAGTACTTTAAGTGCTGAAAGAATGCTTATTGAAAAAATGAAGTCCTTAGAGGGGAATCATAGTTCTCCATATTATCGCTATTTTACGTAATATCTTAAGATAGCCTCGTAATAGCGCCAGCTTCAGGCCTGCTATCGACTACCGGATAAGTTGTTAAGTCTGGATCGACGCCCTTTTTTATAAACTCCTTCTTGTAAAGTTACAATAAAATAAAGTATATTATCCTGTCATGAAGCAATTTACAGTCACAACGTTACTATGCGCTTTGATGCTTTTCACTGGTTGCAAAGATGCTCCTCGTGACAATCCTCTGGATCCTAATTCGCCTCAGTATGCCAATACAGCTTCGGTGAAAGGCTATGTTTTTCTTCTAAATCAAAACAGTGCTATTACTTCGGCGACAATATCCTCATTGGAAGACGGAGTGAGTGTTTTAAGTGACGCAGGCGGGTATTTTCATTTTAGTAATCTAACTATGGGTAATCAGACATTAATATGTGCCAAAGATAATTATGTTCCCGATACACTGCAGGTATTTCTTCAAAGCAATACAACAGAAGAAGTTATATTTGAATTAAACGGCGCGCCTTACGTTCTGACTCAAAATATATTCACTAGAAAAATCGACCAGTACTATCCGAGCACTCAGTATTTTGTTGATGTCACTGCATCCGTCAACGACCCGAACGGTATGGTAGACGTGGATTCTGTCTGGTTTGCCGTGGATACTCTTCTTTTCCTTATGGATTATTCGGTAACGGCAAAACAATTTCAGACTGCAATATACAAATATGATTTACCAACGAACACGATACAATGGCTTGTTAACAGGCCATTAAGTATTCGCTCAAAAGATTGCAGCAACGCAGTCAATTTAAGCGATCCATTTTACATCTCGAGAATCATTGAGAATACTGCGGCACCTGCATATCCGACGATCAACACAACCACTATGCAAATGGATACAACCGGCCCGACGCCGCTGTTCCAATGGTCACCGCCGGATGTGACGTTCAATTATACGTATACGCTTATACTTTCACGTGTTTTATCGGATATCAGAACCGTTGTGTGGACTTATACAAATCTGAATTATTCTTATACGCAGCTTCAATTTCCGTCCGATAACAGCGGATTGGCTTTATCGGCCGGTGAGTATGTATGGACTATTTCTGTTGTCGACGATTTCGGTAATTATTCGCGTTCAAAAGAAGCGCCGTTTATGGTGCAATGACTATGGATCAAAAACATCGAGATAATTTTAATGCCCTCTATGAGATTGCGCGTTCGATCAACTCCATTCTGGAACCGGAAGTACTGCTGGAACGTGTGTTGGAAATAGCTATGACGCATCTCTCTGCCGAACGCGGGTTTGTTATTTTAGCAGATCCGAACAAAGAGAACGGATACGACGTCGTTACGATGAAGAACTTTTCTTCGCAGCGAACAAGCAATGAATATGCTGCTTCCTCTTCGGTAGTGACCAATGTTCTTAATACAGGTGAAGCAGTGCTGACTTTTGATGCGCCGAATGACGAGCGGTTTGAATCGTCCGCCAGCATAATTGCCCAAAAAATATTATCAATTATATGTGTCCCGCTTCAGATAAGAGAGAGGACATTTGGAGCCGTGTATTTGGACAGCAGCACTATGCTAAAGGAATTTAACGATGAGTCGTTGAAATTTCTAACGATCTTCGGAAACCTCGCCGGTATTGCCATAGAGAACGCAAAACGCTATAAAGAACTTCAAAATCAGAATGAAAGATTAAAAACCAAAGCTGATGTTACATGCTTGTTCACAAACATTATAGGAAAAAGTGGCAAGTGGATAAGTGCGTTAGAAATTGTACAGCGTGTACTGGATATCGATGTGGCTGTCCTTATTACAGGAGAAAGCGGAACAGGGAAGGAACTTGTTGCACGCGCTATTCACGAGAACGGCTTGCGCAAGGGACTTGCATTCGTGGCTGTGAATTGTTCTGCTATTCCCGAACAGTTGATTGAAAGTGAATTATTCGGATATATACGCGGTGCGTTCACCGGTGCTAATGCAACAAAGAAAGGTTTGGTTGAAGTTGCCGATGGAGGAACTCTCTTTCTGGATGAAATAGCTGATCTGCCGTTTGCCCTTCAATCAAAACTTCTCCGGTTACTTCAAGAAAAAGAATACCGTAGAATAGGAGAAACGATAAATCGATCTGCAGATATTCGTATCATTGCTGCTACCAATAAGGATATAAAAAATGAGGTAAAAAAAGGAGCTTTTCGTGATGATCTTTATTTTCGTTTGAATGTGGTCAATATTCACCTCCCGCCGCTACGTGAACGGAAAGATGATATTCCTCTCTTAGCAAAACATTTTGTCAAGCATTCAGCAAAGATGTATAGACGATCCATCGACGGCATCCATCCGGATGCCATGCAAATGCTGCTTGTAAATCCCTGGAAAGGAAATGTGCGGGAATTTCAGAATGTTATTGAGCGTGCCGTCGTTCTCTGTAAGGGAACACAATTGACACCTG
>CAZYAM010000164.1:0-3470 GCA_964645575.1 uncultured Ignavibacteriaceae bacterium | reverse complement strand
CCGCGCTCGCCGGTCAGGTCGCTGTACACTTCTTTCAAAAATGTTGTGTGGAATAAATATCCCGACCCGATTGCAATACCGACAGCTAGACAACGCTCTACTGCACGTCCCGTTGCATTCTGAAACACGCCAAAGCTCGAATTAATACCTGCACCTGATAAAAAGTTGCGGCGGACATTTAAGCCGGATCCTTTTGGAGCAACTAAAATCACATCGACATTTTTCGGCGGAATTACTTTGGTCTGTTCTTTATAAGTAATAGAGAATCCATGCGAGAAATATAACGCATCTCCGGGTTTAAGATTCTTTTTAATAACAGGCCAGACGATTCGTTGCGCAGCGTCCGACACAAGCATTTGGATGATCGTTCCGCGTTGAACCGCTTCCTCAATAGAAAAGAGCGTCTTGCCAGGAACCCAGCCGTCTTTCACTGCGCGATCCCAGTCCTTTTTATATTCTTTCGCCTGGCCGATGATTACGTGAATACCGTTGTCTTTCATGTTCAGTGCCTGGGCAGGACCTTGTACGCCGTACCCGATCACTGCAATAACTTCTTTCTTTAGAACCTTGCGTGCTTTCGCTAATGTGAATTCTTTTCGAGTAACTACCTTTTCTTTTACTCCGCCGAAATTAATAAATGCCATGGTTCTATTCTCCTTTTATTACTTTTAGTTTTTTACATTCGTTCTGAATATGTTTCATTTCGTATTATTGAATGCCTGTTAAATGGCAACAGCATTTAAAACGAGGCAACGTATTAACTATGCTTCTCCTTGAAATTCCCGTTTGATGGCAACGCGGCCGGTGCGTGCAAGCTCTTTAATACCGAACGGTTTCAGTATATTGATAATTGCGTCAACTTTTAACTGCGAGCCTGTAGCTTCAATGGTCAATGTCTTCGGACTTACATCCACAACCTTTGTGCGGAAGATTTCAGAGATTTGCATAATCTCCATCCGAGTTGCCGGTGTGCATTGCACTTTTACTAATGCAAGCTCTCTATCAACAAACGTGTCTTCCGTTAAATCTACAACCTTAATCGTATCTATCAGTTTATGAAGCTGTTTTAAGATTTGTTCGATGACTTGATCATCACCGCGCGTTACGATGGTCATACGCGAGATAGCTTCATCCTCGGTCGGACCGACCGTGAGACTGTCAATATTGTACCCTTTGGCTGCAAAGAGTCCTGCAATTCTATTCAGCGTTCCGAAATGGTTTTCCACCGTCATAGAAATAGTGTGCTGTTTCAATTGTTCTTTAGTTGTTGAAGATGCCATGGTCTCTTCTCCTGGTCAATGATCATTATCCTTTTGCATGAATCATCGTCTTATGGGTTGCATGTTTTTGTTCCAGCGGTTCCGGGCTGTCAATAATTTCACCGATTGTTTGTCCGGCAGGAATCATCGGATATACATTTTCTTCCTTGACTACTGTAAATTCAACAAAAATTGGGCCGGCCTTATATTTCAAGGCGTTCTTGATTGTGCTTTCGACCTCCGCCGGAGATGTTACGCGCTGAGCGGGGATACCGTACGCCTCGGCCACTTTCACAAAATCCGGACTGGTAATGCGCGTACTCGAATACCGTTTCTTCCAGAAAAATTCCTGCCATTGACGTACCATTCCGAGATATCCGTTATTCATAACAAATATCTTCACAGGAAGCTTATTATAACTAATAGTTGCCAATTCCTGAATGTTCATCTGTAAACCGCCGTCACCGCTAATACAGATAACCGGCAGGTCGTTTCTGCCAAACGCCGCGCCCATCGCAGCCGGGAGTGAAAACCCCATTGTTCCCAATCCGCCTGATGTTATGTGTGTGCGCGGATGTTTCCACTTAAAAAACTGCGCTGTCCACATTTGCGATTGACCGACATCAGAGATAATAATTGCATCACCGTCAGTGATCTCGCCCAGCTTTTGAATAACATACTGTGCACGGAGCAATTCGTCATGCTTATACCGCAGCGGATGTTCTGCTTTCCACTCATCGATCAATCTCAACCAATCTTTTGTCTCAAGCGGTTTTACCATTTCGTTTAAATGTTTCAAAACATGTTTAACATCTCCCACAATAGGAACATCCACCTGAACATTTTTACTGATGGCGGATGGATCGATATCGATATGAATTTTTTTTGCATTCTCTGCAAATTTTTCTACGTTGCCAGTCACGCGATCGTCAAACCTCGCACCGATAGCAACCAACACATCGCATTGATCAACAGCCATATTGGAATACCACGTGCCGTGCATGCCCAGCATACCAAGCGCCAGCTTGCTCTGTTCAGGATATACGCCTAATCCATGCAGCGTCGTTGCAACCGGAGCGCGCAGCTTATCTGCAAGCGCGCGAACTTCAGCAGATGCATTGGAACTTATAACACCGCCGCCTACATAGAGCAGCGGTCGTTTTGACTGACTTAATATTTCTGCCGCTTTTTTTATCTGCTTTATATTTCCTTCCAGCGTTGGATGGTAACTGCGAAGTGTAATCGACTTTGGATATTCAAAAACAGTTTTTGCCGCAAGCATATCTTTCGGTAAATCGACAAGCACAGGACCGGGACGGCCGGTGGTGGCAATATAAAATGCCGCTTTGATGGTATTCGCCAACTCATTAACATCTTTAACGAGAAAATTATGTTTTGTGATCGGTCGCGTAATACCGACGATGTCAACTTCCTGAAACGCATCGTTTCCGATAAGCTTCGTGACAACCTGACCGGTAAACACAACAAGCGGCACCGAATCCATATACGCATTAGCAATGCCGGTGACAGTGTTTGTTGCGCCAGGGCCCGAAGTAGCAAGCACAATACCTGGTTTGCCTGTCGCCTTGGCATATCCTTCTGCGGCATGTGTTGCTCCTTGTTCGTGCCGCGTAAGAATGTGCTTGATGTGCGTTACATCAAGCAGTACATCATGGATACCGATGAGAACTCCGCCTGGATACCCAAAGAGGATATCAACGCCTTCCTCAACAAGGCTCCGTACAAATATTTCTGCCCCTGTCATCGTTTTCCCCTGATGATTGTCTTGTGCTTTTGTCGGAGTCATTGCATTATTCCTTCTATTGTTTGAAATCGTTCCTTCTTCTGTTTTAATATCTTTTATTTTTGCAGCCTCGATATCGTAGAGCACATCATGAATACCGACGATCGATGCGCCCGGATATCCGAAGATTATGTCAACTCCTTCTGCTGCAAGACACCGTATGAATATTTCATATCCGGTTATTTCCTCTTTTTGCTGCTGTTGTTTGTACGATTTTCTCAACACCTTTCTCATGCCGGCGGCTTTTTTCCCGAAACGCATCCGTCATGCTTTTATATCTTATAATTATTTCATCACGTCCTTTTTATTTTTCAGCAACATCCCCTCTCCTTATAGGAGAGGGCAGGGTGAGGTCATATAGAAATAGATGACCCCACCTTCCGCCAAAGAACCGGCGAACAGGCAAT
>CAZYAM010000163.1:0-3574 GCA_964645575.1 uncultured Ignavibacteriaceae bacterium | reverse complement strand
GCAGCACGCCGTGCCGCTGAATATATGTCGGCCCAGCTCGGTGAAAAAACCGGACAGACTATCGGCTACCGGATTCGCGGCGAATCTATAATCAGTAGATACACGCGCATCGAGGTCGTTACGGAAGGAATCCTCACACGAATGCTCCAGCAAGAACCGGAATTACCTGGAACGGGATTAATTATATTCGATGAATTCCACGAACGCAGTATCCATGCCGATCTTGGCCTCGCTTTAACACTTGATGTACAAAAACACCTGCGTAGCGATTTACATCTTCTCATTATGTCAGCAACACTCGACGGCGTAACTATTTCTAATCTCCTGAATGATGCAAAAATTATTGAAAGTCGGGGAAAAAACTACACGTTAACAACACACTATGCAAAATTCACTTCAGAAAAACCTGTTGAAGTGCGGCTTGTCGATATTCTTTTTCGCGCATTGCATGAACAGGAAGGCGACGTATTAATATTCCTGCCCGGACGTCGTGATATCCGGCGTGTGGAAAACTTAATATGGGAAAAACGATTGCCGGAGGATGTGCTTGTTCATTCTCTTTATGGAAATGCATCGTATCAACAGCAATCAGCGGCATTGTCTCCTGCACCAACCGGTAAACGGAAAGTCATTCTTTCCACCAGTATTGCCGAAACAAGTTTGACGATCGACGGAGTGTGTGTTGTGATCGATTCCGGATTGTCGCGCACTGCCCGTTTCGATGTTCGAAGGGGAATGTCTGGACTTGTCACTATTCCTGTTTCCAAAGCTGTTGCCGATCAAAGGCGCGGACGTGCCGGGCGCCAGCAGCCGGGAATATGCTACCGCTTATGGACGGAAACAGAACATGAAATGCTGCCCGAATATCCTCAACCAGAAATAAAAACTGCCGACCTTGCACCGCTTGCACTTGATTTTGCATTATGGGGAACACCGAACGGCGAGAACCTGCAATTCCTCGATCCACCGCCTGTACCTCACTTGCTTCAAGCTCAGTCGTTGCTGAAGGACCTTGGCGCTGCAGATGCAGCGGGAAAACCCACAAAGCATGGACGTGCAATGGCAGAATTACCCCTTCATCCGCGGCTTTCACATATGATTATTCGCGGAAAAGAAATAGGATCGGGAACACTCGCATGCGATATTGCAGCCCTCCTTGATGAACGTGATATTTTTTCGGGGAAAAAAGATACTGATATCGACCTTGTTTCCCGTTTACACTTTTTACTTGAAAAACAAAAAACCGACAAAGGAATCCGTGAACGCATTCTTTCTCAATCGAGACGGTTGCAACAGCTTGCAGACATTCATCAGTCAAAAGAGAGAACTGAATACTCTGCAGGAATTCTTCTCGCACTCGCTTACCCTGAACGTATAGCGCGCAGACGAGATATGAAAAACGTCCGTTATCAGATGGTAAGCGGAACAACTGCGATTTTACCAAAGGGAAGCCTTCTTGCGAGGGAAGAATTTCTCGCCATCGGCGAAGCAGACGGAATCGGCGCTGAAGTTCGTGCATACCTCGCTGCACCGCTTACAAAAAAGGAAATCGAAGAATTCTTTAACGACTCTATAATAGAGGAAGAGGAAATCCACTGGAGTAATGCCGATGAAGTTGTGATTGCACGTCGTATCTCGCGATTAGGCGCTATTGTTCTTTCCGAACAACCTATAAAACCGCATGGAGAGAAAGTTATTTCGGCTATGATTGACGGTATAAAACAGATAGGAATAAATTTCCTGCCATGGGATAAAGACACACGTTCGCTTCAACAGCGGTGCGAGTGGCTTCGGATAAATTATCCAAATGAGCAATGGCCCAATTTGAGTGATTCGAACCTGATCAATACTGCAGATGAATGGCTCGCGCCTTTTCTGGACGGAATATGGAAAAAAGAACAACTCGCCTCACTTCCGTTTCTTAAAATACTGCAATCGCACATCACAAAATCAGTCATTCATCAAATCGACGCACTTGCACCCTCACATCTTAAATTACCAAGCGGTTCTAATGTAATGCTGGATTATTCCGGCGCACAGCCGGTGCTTGCAGTCCGGCTTCAGGAATTATTCGGACAACTAGACACGCCTAAGATTTGTAATGGGAAGGTCAAAGTATTAATACATTTATTATCGCCTGCTCGGCGGCCGTTAGCGGTAACGCAGGATTTGCACAGTTTCTGGACAAAAGTGTATCCGGAAATCCGAATCCAGATGCGCGCACGATATCCAAAACATATCTGGCCGGAAGATCCACTCAATGCAAAACCGACAAATAAAACAATCAGAAAAAAGAGATAAAATAATGTCATACACGCACAAACGGGTATTTTATTTTATCCAACGTAAGATTCTCCGCCTGACCGGCAGTCAGGCGGGCTGGATTGACTGTATATTAGTTGTCATTCCAGCCGTTATTCCCCTCTTCTAAACTTCTACCTCAGTGCTGTAATTTTTTTACTTGCTCTTCATCCAATGTTTTTACACTGCCAAGCTGCCGGGCAATAAATACAATATGAGCGGTAAGTTCGAGTGTTTCCATGTTATTATATGCATCGTATATATCTGTCCCAAGCGTCAGTGCACCGTGGTTTGCAAGAAGAAATGCGACGGAACCTTTGAGGCAAGGAACTAACTTACGGGAAAGCTCTTCAGTTCCCGGCATCGCATATTCTATCAGCGGAATATTCCCGAGTGTAATCTCTGCTTCAGTAAGCACATGCTGATCCAGCGGAATACCGGCAGCAGCAAATCCGGTTGCATAGGGAGGATGCAGGTGACACACGCTATTAACATCACTTCGTTCTCTGTAAATTTGGAGATGCATAAATAATTCCGATGACGGCTTTTTAGTTCCGCCGATAATCCTGCCGCTCATATCCACAAGAACCAGGTCGCTTGTCTTTATAAAACCTTTGCTGATATCCGTCGGAGTAATAAGAATAATTTTCGCGTCGACACGCGTACTTATATTTCCGTCCTTCGCTGCGACGTACCCGCGCGCATAAGCTCTCTTACCGGCCTCTATGATTTGTTTCTTCAATGCGCTAGTATCTAATTTCAATTTGCTATCTCCGGAAAAAGGAACGGTCAAGAATAATTGTATAGAAATATAGAAAGATATTTAAAGAAAACAATTATATGTTACTCCTAATATAACAACAAAATATCCAGTCGGTCTCAGTTTAATGCGGTCAGGACTTACTTGTCCGCCCTGCCTGCCGCCAGGCATCTTATTGGGCTGACGTCCTGACCGATATTGTTTAAAATTCCTGACATCACTGATCATATATGTTAAATTGAGACACTACCGAATATCCGCCGTCGTTGCTTTTCCGTGAATGATTATCTATTTTTTTTAAAATAAGTGTAATCTCTCTATGGAATACACCATGCCCTACATTTTTGCAAAGAATATAAATTCAGATACAAACTGTAATTATCGGTCTTTTTTGATAACGATCGGTCTCCTTCTGCTTACATGTATAAGTTTTCGAATCTTATTCTGGAATACGACAAATCTTACGTTCGAAGATGCGCTGATTACATTCCGATATGCAGAAAATGTCGCTTC
>CAZYAM010000162.1:0-3651 GCA_964645575.1 uncultured Ignavibacteriaceae bacterium | reverse complement strand
TGTTGTGAAATCATATTCCAATATTGCTCAACGGTCCTTTTTCAACGTTTATATATTAATTCAAGCTGAAGCTCTTCAAGTATCATTGTCTTTCAGGCCCTTTTTGTTTGGCAACCTTTATGTCGGGATAAAGTTTTACCATACACTCTGGACAAATGCCATGTGTAAATTGGGCACCGGAATGTTCTATAAGATATGCTTCAAGAATATTCCAGTATCCTTTATCATCACGAATTTTTTTGCACGAAGAACAGATAGGGATCAATCCGCTCAAAGTTTTGATTTCAGCAAGAGCTTCTTGAAGAGAAACGATAAGCCTATCGCGCTCAACCTCGGCATATTTGCGTTCGGTAATATCCTCTTTGACTGCAAGAAAACGAGTGATATCTCCCCGTTCGTTTGTGATAGAAGAAATGACAGCAAATTCCCAATACATTTCGCCGTTTTTCTTTTTATTATGGAATTCGCCTTGCCATTCACCGCCGGACGTGATTATTTCCCAGAGCCGTTTGTATTCCTCCGCCGGTGTTTCACCGGATTTGAGAATACGGGGATTCTTTCCGATAATTTCTTCGTGCGAATATCCGGTGATTTGCATGAATTTCGGATTGACATATTCAATCGCACCGTTTGTGTCTGTGATTACAATAGAAGCGGGGCTCTGCTTAACAGCGCGCGACAGTTTGCGCAGTTCCTCCTCTGCCCGTTTACGCTCGGTGATATCACGGGCAATGGTAGATGCGCCAATGAGTGTACCTTTATCATCGTACAATAGAGAAATTGAAACAGATACATCGATTTTCCTACCGTCTTTTCTCTGGCGTACTGTCTCGAAATGATCGACGTGTTGGCCCATCTGTAACTTTTCTATAATATGCATCATTTCGTCCTGACGGTCAGGAGGGATGATAATAAACATTGATTGACCAATAACTTGTTCCTTGTTATAACCGTACATTTTTTCCGCACCGGTATTCCAGCTTGTGATTATGCCATTCAACGTTTTGCCAATAATCGCATCATCTGAAGATTCAATAATGGATGCTAATTGCAGATTTTTTTCTTCCGCATGCTTGCGCTCGAAATCAAAACGATTCAGAGACTGGGCTGCTTTCCAAACCAGAAGCATGAAGAGAACGATATAGGTAAGAGCAACGATGAATACACCGAACGCGGAGCCGAAGAATTCTTGCCGTTCACCTTCTAAACGCAGCCATCCAATAAGAATAGGTATGGCAATAGTAGCCGGCAGCAAGCGGCGAGCTAAGAACCCTCCGAAGTCATTTCCGCTTATTACAGCCATAATACCGCGGTCGGAAACGGCGCACAATATCCCTGTACTTAGAATCAGCAGAGTGAATGCTGTGTGCAATGCCATTTGCGTATATTGTGCATATCCATAAAATTCTCTTATATCATATAAATACCCGATCAGAGCAATGAGGGCAATAAGAGCAGTTGCCAGGCTTAGCAATTGAGAAAGGACGAAAAGTGCAGTCGACTTTGAACGCGCCAGCAATAGGGCGACACCGAGACACAAAAAACACAAGGCAGTATTGAGGGCCATGCGGCCCGGAACAAAAGTCCCAACAGTTCCTATTGGTTCCTTGAAAAGAAGCTGATCGATGCCAAAATTCCAGCCGCCAATATATTCTATAATAGTAAACAGACCTACTGCAGCAACGAGCGCTGCACAGAATGAGACTATCAATGCATTAAATGAAGATTTTCGTAGAGTGTGAAAGAACCATAATGACATACCGGCAAGCATGATCGCAATTGCTGTGTTGGCTTTCATCGATACAAGTGTCGGATGGAGACTTTTCAAAAATGTAATATCAAATATCCAGCCGCAGAGGACGATGAATCCGACTGCACCAGCAACAACGCCGGAGATTCTTGAATATACTTTGAGAGCCGAAACCACTCCAAAGTTTGATTTCTGTTTCATATTATTATCCGTTTTTTTTACACTATCATCATCACTTTGTGATCTTTGGGATTTTTAGGCTTTAGAAATAGCCGTCTCATTGTATGAAAAACAACCTTTTTTTCGATATAGTTCCAGCGTTCCGTTAATTGAACTATAACAGTAATTTTGTATCTTCTATTATGAAATGCCGCTTTTTTAATACGATATTATTTTTATCACTGCAGATGTTCTACGGCTGTAGTTCTTATATCCAGCGCACTGTATTGCAGTCGATTTCGAAAATCGGCGAACCGATCCCGCCCCCGCCGCACATGATCACAACTCCGGTGCTTCCGGATGCAAAGCTTGCTGTGTCGTGGGTCGGACATTCAACAGTACTGATCCAGATTTATGACAAAATCATCATAACAGATCCGGTGTTTACAAATACGATAGGAATGATCGTAAAACGTGCGGTTAAATCCGGACTCGATCCGGATTTGCTTACTAATTTAGATTTCACGCTTATATCTCATTTGCATTTGGATCATCTCAGTTACGGCAGTCTCGATATGCTGCCGAAAAAAGGCATATTGGTTTTTCCTTATGGAATTTCCGGTTATGTTCCGGAATTTGGTTTCCAGGAAGTCACAGAAATGAGACTATGGGATACAATCGAAAACGACAGCGTTTGCATTACGGCAGTACCTGCGCAGCATTTCAGCGGCCGCTATGGTCTCGATCGCAGCTGGATGGGAAATTCAGGGTACATAGGGTACGTCATAGAATACAGGGGAATTGCAGTTTTCTTTGCGGGAGATACAGGTTATAATTCCGAGTTTTTTAAAGAAATCGGCCGCCGTTTTAAAATTGACCTGGCAATTATTCCGATTGCTCCAAGTTGGGGAACCGGTTTTGGTGGACAGGTGCATGCAAGTCCGCTGGGTGCAATTGAAATATTCAAAGATGTAAAAGCACAATTTATGATGCCGATCCATTTCGGAACGATGCTTTTCGGATCAACTGCGGATCCCCAGAGTCCGCTTCACCAGCTTAATACGATTGCAGCAAGCGCAGGCATTACCGACCGGGTAGTCGGATTGGAAGTCGGTGAACAGAGGATTATTCTTTAATTGGAGCAATAACTATTAGGTCGCTGTTCGGAATGAACTTTTTTCAATAAACTGTCCAGCGTACTTGTCAATCCGCCTTTTTGAAATATTTTTCAATAAGTACTTTTGACTTTTCCACACCGTTTTCCGTTAACACAATGGATTTTGCTTTAGTTTTGGGATTGCTGATAAATTCTTTTTCATAAAGTCGGTTTAGTATGCCCCAATCGTATGATTTCCATGAGCGTATAATTCCGCTTTCCTCAAACCTTGTCAAATACAAAAGAGCAAGAACCACATCGGAAACTTTTTCTTCGTCTATTTGCATAGAACATCCTCCTTATAGAAAGACTGATTAATGAATTGATTACTAAATAATCTTAATTTGGCACGCCATTTTTACAGCCAGAGGCAAATTAGCCTCTGTTTCAGAATCCTATTTCTACTTGATGCAGCCTCGCTCTTCTCACGGGGACTGTTTATAATAGAATGATTCTTTTATTTATTTTACTTAATGCTGTTCTCAAAAAGAAAGAACTTTTATCTAAAATTATTTTTTCTTCACATATTGACTTTTTACATAACAGCTTGAACCGCTGATTATGCGGCACGTACGACGGTATTAAT
>CAZYAM010000161.1:0-3716 GCA_964645575.1 uncultured Ignavibacteriaceae bacterium | reverse complement strand
TCCGTCCGGCCGTCCTTGGTTTGTATATCCATCGCAAACATACGTACTTCGATTCGGGCGATTTGATTCCATGTTAAGGATATTGCTTTCCACGGGCTGACCAAACCTGCAATACTCTTATCGTCAAATGTCACTTTAACCGGTTTCAGCGTGTACAGGTTAACAATAACCTGCCCTAATATAATAACCATCAAAAGTATTATGAGAATATCGGCAGATATAACTGATGAAAGTATGCATATTATATACGCGGTAATGAATATAATAGCGATCGCACAAAACCATTTTTTAAACGTAAGTCCATAACTCGACCTAAGATCAAGAATGATTGTTTCCATATTATCCCCCTTTCAGAATGTTCGGCGAATAAGCGCTGTTATAGCGATTATAATATAGGCGTAAAATAAAAAAATGTAAGCATTTCTGCAAATCGGCGTAATGAACCTTTGGAAGGCAGCCGAAAGAAAAGACAAGAAATCTCGATATGGGAATGACTCTTCTTGTATTATTCGACTGAAAACCTTCCGAAGGTCATTATAATAGTAATTTGTTGTATGCTTCCATTCGCAGGCTTCCAGCCCTTCGGAAGGCTGCTAAAAGTAAAGAATTACCAGGGAATTGTCCGTCAGGGTGACGGACTCTACAGAGGTTTGTATAATCCCGGATTTGTCCGGGCGCATACCCTCCTTCGGCGGGTAAACAATGCGCCCCTTATCCGCCACAAAGATGGCGGACGCAAAAGACGCGCAAAAGCAACCTCTAAGAATTAAAAGGGACATAGCTTCGTAACCTTTTCAAGGTCTCTGTGCATTAACCGAAAAACCTTGAAAAGGTATCCATGCAAAGATCGGTAGGCGCAGGCTTTAGCCTGCGCAATTATTACTTTCCGAAAGTCCTCCTGGATTGTTATTTGATAACTTTCGGAAAGTGGCTGCGGTATTAATTATCTGACAATTTTATAATGCCGCCATTGACGAACAAAAATATACTGAGTAGATGTTATCGTATCTAACGGTGTATAACCGAAGCGATAGATTGCCGTGTCGGGTTGATTGAGTTTAGCAACTTCAAACATGCCCATGTAGGGATTACGGGCTATTCCCACTCCCGCCGGGTACCAAAATTCAACAAGATAAATATTGGAATCGAGCAGCATTTTCACAACCGAGTCGCCCCAGAGCGGATCGAATTGATAATTCCGGATTGTAATAGGTTTGTTGTAATATCCGGGCCCGCCTACCGCCCAGAGTGTATCATATGATAAAAAGGTTGTGTCAATCTCTAAAACAATCTCATTCGGCGCCGTGGGAGCTGAAGATTCCGATTGGCAGGAAAAGCAACTAAGTATAATTGCAAGTATAGACATGAAGAGCATCAGTTTATGTTTCATATATATGCTCCTTTATTCAAATGCATTCAATGAATCAATAGAATTATAAATTATATCAGAGATCAATAAGATGCAATGGAGTGATAGAGCCAGTGAGCAGTCCCGCCAAGAAGACCGGCGGGCAAGGGAGCCTGTGAGTAGTGGAGCCTATGAGCAGTTTAGTCGATGAGTAGTGGAGATGCAGACACCTGAACAACATTGGGGGAGTCGTGAAACCTTCCGAAGTTTCTCTTAACGTAGAATCCCCGCCATGCGTTCGGGCGGGGACTCTACAAAAGAAAACTTCGGAAGTTTAAATACCGACAGAGAAGCTAATTTCTTCTCCCGACTTAATTGTCCTTTTCTTTTTGCCGAAGGTTCCGAAGGAATCCCTTTGGGACATGGCTTTGCCACCTTTGGGACATCCCTTTGGGGCATCCTCTTCGGACTTGAACCGCGTGTTAGGCGGTTGTATTACGCAGCCTTGGGCGAAGATCCGTAGATGTTTTCACCAGGATTCCCCTCAATGCATAAGAGTACTAATAGCCAGATAGCACCAACAAGGGGAATAAAACCAATAAAAAACCACCATCCACTTTTTCCGATATCATGCAACCTTCTGACAAAAACTGCAATACTTGGAATAACTATTGCCAACAAGTAAATACAGTATAAAATAGGAAATGTGCCAAGCAAATAATCAATTATAATTACCCCGAAAACAAAGAGCATGTTGAACAGCACGAACATCCAGTATTCTTTCCGTCTTGCTCGTCCATTGAAGTTCGCATAATTGTCTTTTACAACTCTCAAATACCATTCCATCGTTGCATCCTCCTTTTGTGTTGGTTATTCGTTTAGTTACACAAATACTAAAAATACAACTGCCTAACGGACTGCGCCTTCGATCACTTTTGGCGAAGCCACGGATACCCGCAATATGCAGATAACAAAACAACATAAAAAAATTCCGAAGTTTCTCTTAACGTAGAATCCCCGCCTGCCCGCCATGCGTTCGGGCGGGGACTCTACAAAAGAAAACCTTGGAAGATTACCGCAACTCCTGAACAGCGATTTTGTATATTTCATTTACTTTCTCAAGAACTGTCATTGGCAATTCCCCAAATGGTAATTACTAAAGATTGCATCTTCTACCCGCTGTCTTCTCGCCTGCCGTCTTCTCGGCGGGCTTGGCGGAATTGCTGATTTTAATATACATGTTTCTCTATATGAGGGCAAGTTCAAAATCAAAATGCCGGCCATAAATAAAAGCCCCCGCTGCGCTATCAACGGGGGTTTGCATTATGCATCGCTTTATTTGGTGAGGAGGCACCAGGCTGGTGCGATGCAATATTTAAAACACAAATGTCTCTATTTGATACATTTTATTTTTTACCTGCAAATAGTCTCGTTATATCAGTCCCTACCCCGACAACAAATTGATTATTGAGTTTCAGTGCCTGATTGGTAAGATTTATCGGATGCACATAACCGAAATAAATCCATCCTCCGAAATCTGCCAGAAAACCGATAGAAATATCTTGTAAAAAGAATGAGTTTTTACTTTTATTTTTAGCATTCGCAATAGTCCAGTTGCAGGCGATGGAGCCGCCGAGATAAAAATCGCTCGAAATATTCCATTTCGCGCCCCAGGCAATACCTACGGGCATAGCAGAAAACAATACGCCGTTTTCCGTCCTTTCAAAATTTGTCGCGTACATATTTATAGGGAACCAGAATCCGAACTCATTGCCGAAGGCGCTGTAAAGCTCGGAACTGTTTTTATACAGAATATATCTAGTTTGTTTTATAGTATCCGCCGTAAGTTCAACCGTAACTACTGATTTATTTTTAGGTTTACTGCCCAATTTGTTCAACTCGAATAGCGCATATTTAGATTCAAAGTTAAGATCGAACGTCTTTGCAAAGACCGTTATACGCAGCCTTTTAATATCTTTTAACTGCATCCGCTCATTTGAGCCGTTATAAAAGAGAAAGATCAGGTAGTTGTCTTTAATAACCGTACAGGTATTCGAGGGATCATATTTAACTAAGTTGCTGTCAAAAGGCAGTTCAATAAAAGATGAAGAATCTCTTTTCGACAATTTCGGCGAAACATCGGAAATAATTTTATTCAATACTTTTTCATTTTTTACCAAAAGAACACTGACTTTATTTACATTTTCGGAGTACAGCATACAGGTGAAAACGATAAGTGTTAACAACAATTTGAAAACCGGTCTTTTAATCATTCTTTACTTCCCATATTTGTTTTTAAGCATTTTATATTTATTGAAAAGTGTGCAGGAAATTTACCCTGCCGCTTTATTATAAGTCCATAATACTA
>CAZYAM010000160.1:0-3729 GCA_964645575.1 uncultured Ignavibacteriaceae bacterium | reverse complement strand
CTGCATAAGATTTTAATCCGTTATTATTGAAATAACCAATAATCAAATAAATAAACAAATACCAATAATCAATCATGAAAATCTTCCGAAGTTTCTCTATGTTCGAGCTTAGGAAAACTTCGGAAGATTTCTATAGAAAATTATCTTATCGTAGGATCCCTACCTGACGGCGCAGGCTATCATCGGATCGGATTATGTAAATAAAAAGTCCGGTCGGTGACCGGACTCTACATGCATAATATTGGATTCCTATTTTTGTGTTTTGGAACTTTTTTTACGGTTCCGGATCCAGCATTCTTTCGTAGAATGCACGGTAGTTGTATTTTGCCGGATCCTTTTCCGGCAGCGCCATAAGCTTAATAGCCTGCTCGGGATGCCGGTTCACAATACCCGTTATCATATACGGAATTGAGTATCCCCAATTAATTTCTCTCTGCAAAGGAACAATATGAGACGCGATGACGTCCAGGATCGGCCGCATATTGAATTTAGGATTTTTCAGGAAACCGAGTAAAAGCTCCAGACAGCAGTTGCCCGCACCGCGGCCCAATCCATACAGCGTACCGTCAACATAATTTGCACCGCGAATTATGCCTTCAATCGTATTGGCAAATGCAAGCTGCTGATTGTTGTGCATATGAACACCGACTTCAATGCCGGGCAGCATTTTTTGATATTTGGAAACAAGATAATCGATGTCT
The DNA here is from genome assembly GCA_964645575.1 of uncultured Ignavibacteriaceae bacterium. Taxonomy (GTDB): domain Bacteria; phylum Bacteroidota; class Ignavibacteria; order UBA10030; family UBA10030; genus Fen-1298. The sequence continues at coordinate 3,028 of CAZYAM010000160.1, read as the reverse complement.
TCAGAATACAAATTGCCGAAACTATCCACAATGTAACACGCTTTGATCTTGGTCTCTTCGTGTATCTGCTGTAATGCTTCATTCAGTTCCCGTTCAGGTTCGGTGGAAATGGACATAACATTGATGGTCGCCTCGTATCCTTTTGCGACGGCATCATTGACAATCACAATGCATTTGTCAATGTCCCTGACATATGTAGCACAGCGGATCATATCCACAAGGCTTTTTTCTCTGGGAAGCAGGTCGTCTATGGAGCTTTTGTGCGCATCCATCATAACTGCGATCTTGGTGTCCGGATATTTATTATCGCCGACAACTTTTTTAATCATTTCGTCGTCGCAGAAACGCCATGCACCGTATTTGTCCGGATCGAACATCTTGCGGCTGTTCCGGTAACCCAGCTCTACAATATGAATACCTGCTTCGCAAATTGCTTTATATACAGCCCGTACACAATCCAACGTAAACTGAGATTTATTCATCAATCCACCGTCGCGGATAGTACAATCCAAAACCGTGATCTGCGGCCTGAACATTTTCAATTCCTTTCAATAATACAATTAATAAAGTATAAGGAAAATTCAACACTAAATAAAGGCTGGAAAGAAAAGACAGTGCGATATTCGTGATTTTTACCAGTAATCCTCAAGATTGATCAAATCACTCAATCACTCAGTCGCTAAACCATCCAATCACCAAATCTCTAAATCACCAAATCTCTAAATCATCAAATTCCCATCATTGTCTATAATGACAACCGACGCTCGTTTTATTTTCCCAAGCTGCTATAGTAACAATGATAGCGGCGCGGACGGCATTACGCAATCCGATAATTCCGTCTGTTAATTTAACTGCCCTGTAAAAGCGTTCAATCTCTGATTCAAGGTGACGCAGTTCGCGCAATGCGCGCTGCAAGCGCTCGGTGGTGCGTATCAGTCCGGTATAATTCCACATGATATTTTTAATGACACTCATATCCTGACTGATCAGTGCGGAATCCGGAATTTCTACACCGGTCTCGATCCAGGGCGGAATATCATCAGCATTCGGTTTCGGATGTTCATTTATAGTATGCAGAATATGTTCTGCGGCGCGGCTGCCCCAGACGACGCCCTCCAGCAGCGATGTGCTTGCAAGACGGTTCGCACCATGAAGTCCGGTGCAGGCAACCTCGCCGACGGCATAAAGATGATTTAATGTTGTTCTTCCCCAGAGATCGACCCAGACACCTCCGCAAAAATAATGTGCTGCCGGTATTATTGGAATAAGTTCTTGTGTAATATCGACGTCATATTCAAGACAATTTTTATAGATAAAAGGAAAACGGTCTTTGATATCATTTGCCGGCAGATAGGATGCGATATCGAGAAAAACGTGTGTTGCGCCGCTGGCCAGCATTTCCTGATGAATGCTCCGCGCAACCACATCACGCGGAGCAAGATCTTTCCATTTAGAATCATATTTTTGCATGAATAAATTGCCGCGGGAATCAACCAGTTTTGCACCTGCTCCGCGCATCGCCTCGGTAATAAGAAAACACGGCGCGCCCTGCTGATAGAATGCTGTCGGATGGAACTGCATGAATTCGCAATTAAGCACTCTGGCGCCGGCACGGTACGCCATCGCCAATCCATCGCCCCGCGCCCCTGCCGGATTCGTTGTCCGCAGATAAACCTGACCCAATCCGCCCGACGCCAGTATAGTCGTACGGGCAAGCACCCGCTGTACTTGTCCTTCCGCCTGATTGAGAAGAAATGCTCCATTGCATGAAAGCGGATCGTATACGGTAAGCCGGTTCAATGAATGGTGAGCAGGAGTAAGCAAGTCCACCGCCGTTGTATCGGTCAATAATGTAATATTAGATTTTTGTTTCAGCGCCTTGATAAGGTACCGTTCGATAAGGCTTCCGGTGGAATCTGCCGCATGAAGAATGCGCGCTACCGTATGTCCGCCTTCGAGCGCGAGAGAGAGCTCTCCTTCCGAAGTTCGGTCGAAAGGAATCGAAAGTTTTTCCAGAATAAGCGATCGAACAAGCCTTGGCGCTTCTTTTGCAAGAAGCTCCACTGCCTGCGGATTGCAGTACCCTGCACCTGCATGAAAAATATCCTTAGCGAGAAGCTCAGGCGAATCACCTTTTCCTTCGTACACAATTCCGCCCTGTGCATAGTATGTGTTGGATTCCTCAGGATTCGATGAGCGTGTTGCAACAACAACGTGAATACCTGCGTCAGCAAGCTGCAATGCAGCAATACTGCCTGCAACTCCGCATCCGATAATAAGTACGTCACACTGGATATTTTCTTGCATGGTTTATCCGATAATTAATCCACTGCTGCCGGAATAATTTCCAGCATACGTGCGACCGCGCTCAGAGCACGCACTCGGATTTCTTCCGGTACCTCTACGACATATCTGGTTTGCTTAAGCGCCTCCAGTGTGTCTTCCATTGTAATCTCATTCATATGCGGGCACCTAATACTGCACATACGAAGCATATTCTTTTCCGGATTGGCTGCCGTAATGTTGTCGCCCATCGAACATTCTGTAAGCAAAAGATAACGAGCCGCATTAGTACGCTGGATGTACTGAATCATCTGCGTCGTACTTCCGGAGAAATCCGATGCTGCAACGACTTCCGGGCTGCATTCGGGATGAGAGAGAATAACCACATCGGAAAATTGCCTGCGTATATTTCTAATATCCTCGATTCTAAATTTCTCATGCACCTCGCACCGTGCTTTCCAGCCGATGATTGGTTTCTCTAAAAGCGTGTCGTTTCCCGGATCGCCGCCTGTCAATGTGGGAAAAATAATATGCCTTCTCGTGGCATAAGCTACATTGCGTGCCAGATATTCATCCGGAAGAAAAATAACCGTTTCACTCTTAAGCGACTGTACTACAGCAACTGCATTGCTCGATGTACAGCAGATATCCGATTCCGCTTTGACATCCGCATTTGTATTGATGTAGGTCACAACCGGAACACCCGGATATTTGGCTTTCAATCGACGCACATCTTCTGCAGTAA
>CAZYAM010000159.1:0-3731 GCA_964645575.1 uncultured Ignavibacteriaceae bacterium | reverse complement strand
TAATTCTCTTGTTTTCGCTTATTACTCGTCCATTCAATTGCATTACTTAAATGAGCCCGCAGTACGTCAAAGCTGAAATGTTTTTTACCTATGGCACTGTTTTTCGCGGTCATGGCGCTGTATTTTTCAGCACTGGTAAGGATTGATAAAATTTCCTGAGCCGCAACAGTGATGTTCTGTTCAGGAATACGTACGAGGGTGTCTTTGCTTTCAAGAATAGTGTCTCCCAGCGAGACAATGCAGACCCCTTTGGGTCCGATGTCCTCCTTGAAAACCGGATATTCGAACAGAGCTACGGGCAGGCCGGCAGCAAATGCTTCCAGTAATTGATTGCCAAATCCTTCCCAGCCGGTCGGATATACGACAAAATCAGCCATTGCATACATATCCGGGAAAAGGGCATAAAAACCTTCGCTTTCAGACCGCAACGGCCGCACAATATCTCCAACATATTTCCATGAAATGCGCAATGAATCCAAATACGTTTTTTTCATAATGTTAAAACGGTTTTTTGACTAGAATCTGTAAACCATTATTTTAAAGCAAGTTTTGTTAATGACAACAACAAAATGTGAGTACTATGCCCACTCTGAGCGAAGCCATGAAGTGGCAGGCGAAGAGTCTTTTTTGTCAGGATAGCCGGTGTTTATCCCGCTTTAGCGGGGCGGGAATGACTTTTTACCCAGCCCATTACGTTAGCGGGAGGGCGTTTATTCGCCAATTCGTTTGCCATGAACTTCATATACGGATCAATATTATGGAAAAAATATTTATATCCGTCGCATAAATAGTTTAATCCGTCTTCGCCTTCGGGAGTTTTCATAAATCTGTTTTTTGGACATTCACCGTTGCAGGCAAAACGAACATCACACTTAAGGCAATAGTCCGGAAGTTTTGTTTTCTTATCCAACCCGAATTGAATCTGTTTTTCTGAGTCCACTATATTCTTCAGTGGTTTTTCCATTATGTTTTGCAGCTTATGTTCAGGATAGACATAGTGATCGCACGAGTAAACATCGCCGTTGTGCTCCAGCGCAAGAGCTTGACCGCATGTTTCTTTAAATACACAAAGGCTTGCTTCCTGTCCGCACCAGATTCCGAGGCAGACATCGAATAACTGCACAAAGTATGAACCGACATCTTGTTTTACCCACTCGTCGAAAATCGCCATCATAAACTTTCCGTACTGAAGCGGCTCCACAGACCAGTCAGTAATCACTGCCTCGTCTTTATAAGAAGGCAAGACAAGTTCAAGATCGTTAGTTTTTACATGCAGTGCCTTCCTTCCAACAATCGGAATAAACTGCATATACCTGCTTCCGATCTCTTTCAGAAAATTATATACATCCAGCGGTTTGTAGGAATTATCTCTTTGAACGCATGTGAGCGTATTGAACTCTACATTATTTTTTTTCAAATAATTCAAGCCGTTTATTACGGCGTCGAAACTGCTTTGTCCGCCTTTATGCACTCTGTATTTGTCATGTATTTCACGCGGCCCGTCGATAGATAGCCCGATCAAAAACTTATTTTCCGATAAGAATTCACACCATTGATCATTCAATAGAATTCCGTTGGTCTGCAGCGTGTTTTCTATTTTTTTTCCATCTGCATATTTTTCTTGAAGTGCGACTACTTTCTTAAAAAAATCTATTCCAAGCAGAGTCGGTTCACCGCCCTGCCATGCAAAAGTGACAACCGGTGCATTTTGAATCTTGATGTAATCTTTTATAAATTTTTCCAGCACTCCGTCAGGCATCGTCCAATTTGTTTTGGTAGGATAGAGTTTTTCCTTTTCAAGGTAGTAACAGTATTTGCAATCCAGATTACAAATTGGACCGGCAGGTTTCGCCATCAAGTGGAATGCATCCGATATCAGCATAGTGGCCTAAAGAAATTTGTATGCAGGAGCGAGCAGCAGAAAAATTATTTCTCATCAACTCTTCCGCAGGGCCTGGCATCTTTTTTTAATTCTTTGTCGAATGACTCTGCCATTGCAGTCAGTTTTTTAACTATGTCAGGATGTTTTTCGGCAAGATTGTTTTTCTCTCCCGGATCGTCTGAAAGATTGAACAAGGAGAGTTCTATATTTTTTTCGATTCCAGTTCCTTGCTTTCCATTCCTGCCCGGTACTTTCACGGAATCATATTTATGCGGAAAATGCAGCTTCCAGTTTTTCCATCTTACCGCCTGTAACTCGTACTCGGCATAGAAGTATAATGCTTCGTGCGGATTTTCAGCGCCTGTCGAATTTTCCCAGAGAGGCAGAACATTTTTACCGTCTATCTTATTTGCTGAAAGCTTTGCTCCCGATATTGCTGCAATTGTAGCAAGAAAATCCATGGAAGAGAACATCTCGTTTAAAATAATGCCCTTCGGGATTTTCCGCGGCCAGCTGATAATGCAGGGTTCTCGTTGTCCGCCCTCGAATGTTGTGAACTTACCTTCACGAAGATTGCCGGCTGAACCGGCATGATCTCCGTAAATCAGCCACGGGCCGTTATCTGAAGTGTAAATGATAATTGTATTTTCGTAGAGGTTTTGCTCTTTAAGTTTCTTTACTATTTCGCCGACCGACCAGTCGATTTCTTCCATGACATCGCCGTACAATCCTTGTTTGGATCTGCCTTTGAATTGTTCCGATGCCGCAAGCGGTATGTGCGGTAAATTGTGAGCAAGATAAATAAAGAAGGGATGTGAAATATTTTTCTCAATGTAATCCAGGGCTTTTTCGGTATATCTTTTTGTGAGTAAACACGGATCGGGATTCAGTTCAACGACTGTTTCATTTTCAATTAATGGAAGATCGGGATATCTGGAATCGGTTTTCTTATCCATATCATGGCTGTACGGCAGCCCGAAATAATAATCGAATCCATGCTTGGGCGGAAGGAATTCTTTTTTATCGCCGAGATGCCATTTCCCGATGCAGCATGTTCCGTAATTTTTTTGTTTCAGTAATTTAGCAATTGTCGTCTCATTCGGATTAAGTCCGATATTATCTTTTCCCTTTGTCCAATCCGGGCCTTTTGGGCCTATGACAAAAGGGAGCCCCACACGCACCGGATAGCAGCCCGTCAATAAAGCAGCACGGGATGGTGTGCAAGTCGGAGCGGCACTATAGTAATTCGTGAACTGAATTCCGTTATTCGCAAGTGCGTCCAGGTTGGGAGTCTTAAATCCCCTGGCCCCATAAACACCGACATCTGCATATCCCTGATCATCTGTGTAGATTAAAATGATATTCGGAAGGTTGTCGGTTGACTGAAACAGTGATTTTCCCAATAAACCGGCTGCAGGTAAAACGGATAAAGCTGTTGTGCTTTTAATAATAAATTCTCTTCTTGAAATTTCCTTTTTCATCATTACCTCCGTGAAAAACTCTATCTGTCTTATTTTCTTGCTGTTTGAAGAAAGAAAAAACGATAATAGAATAAAGGTTCAACAAGTATATTATACAAAATATAAGAAATAGCAAGAGTTGAAGTTAACGGCGTTGCAGCCGCTGCTATTGCAATTTCCCAATCTCAAAATCTCTTGTTCCGGTGCTGGGGTCTTTTCGATTCCATAATTAGTCTTTATTCCCGTGTCTTGGGAACTATTCTGCATTTGCGTTTAAATTTGGTTTACGTTAAATTTTAACATATTTACTAATTCAAGGGAGAATCTATGAATTGGCAGTCTGCTGTTGCTGATATAACTCCTTCAATTGTGCATATTAAAACACCTTT
>CAZYAM010000158.1:0-3887 GCA_964645575.1 uncultured Ignavibacteriaceae bacterium | reverse complement strand
TTTTAAAAACTCTTTTAAGACTTAATGGAGAAAAGTAAGTAATAAAAACAATCAGTTCAGATCCCGCGCGCCAGGAAGAAAACAGTCATCTGATAAAGTTGAACAAACTTCAGTTATTCAATAGATAAAATATTTTTTCCAATTATTATGCAGAGTACTGGTAGGAAATATCTGATAGTGTCTGAATTTTATATAGCTTGTCAATGCTGTCATGCCGCCCGCCTGCTCGCCGACGCTCAAAGAGCTTAGTCGAGCTTGACATCCGATCTGGCGGGCGAAGCGGGATTCCCGACACTAATCCGAGTTATTATGAAATGTATCACAAGAATAATCCCATTTTTTGCTTTTCATTTAATCGGTTGCTATATTGAAATGCCCGATTGCAGGCGTTAAGTAAGAGAACGCTTAGCCTTTTGGGCTTTTTTTACAAAAGGGCACGCAGCAAAACTGACAGACGCATTCAGCAAAACTTATTCGGGTAGATGGCGAAACTGGCAGACGCGCTAGCCTTAGGAGCTAGTGGAGTAATCCATGGGGGTTCGACTCCCCCTCTACCCACAGAAGTACTGCGGGATGAGAAAATTCATGCGGGTTCTCAGCCGGAAGCTGACCCGCCAGTCAAAAACTGATGCCTTCAGTACTCATAAATTGCATAATTTAAAGGAAGTAAATAGTGGAAGTTACTATTCAATCGTTAACAGACGTCTCTCGCGAAGTGGAAATCACAGCTACAACTGAAGATCTCGCACCTCACTTTGACAAGGCTTATCAAGAGCACAGGAAGAAAATTGAAATTCGCGGATTTCGAAAAGGAAAAGCGCCTTTAGATATTATAAAAAAACTTTATGGCGATCTGATTGAAAATGATTCGCTGAATGAAATCGCTACCGAGATGTACCGCAAGGCTGTTAAAGAAAAAGAATTGAAACCTATCGGTGAACCTGTACTGGTCGACATGGATTACAAACGCGGTGAGAGTTTTCGATGTAAGATTCAATACGATATCCGTCCGGCCATAGAAGTGAAACAATACAAAGGTATAGCGGTAGAGAAAATCATTCACACTGTGACCGACGATGAAGTTGAAAAAGAACTTGTTCGTTTGCAGCGTGCCAATGCAATATTGGAAGATATGGAAGCTGTCACTGATCCGGAGCATATTGTTACTGCAACTCTTCAGGACTTGGACGACAGCGGTAATCTTATAATTGGAAAGAAGAGCGACGGCATTCGTTTTTTTCTTGCCGACGATCAGTTGGAACAAACATTTAAGGATGCTTTAAAGAATGCCCAAAAAGGCGGCAATTATAAAATACAATTTGAACACAAAAGCGGCGAGCATACACAAACCGTCAACACACAAATCACCGTCACAAAGATTCAAAAAGTTACACTTTTACCGTTAGATGATGCATTTGTAGCCAAGGCTACAAAAGACAAGTTTACTACCGTCGATTCATTGCGGGCAGGAATTCGTGAAGACATCATTGCTTATTGGAAAGAACAAAGCGAGCGGCAGGTGATAAATTCGATAACGTCTGAAATCATCCGGCTTCATGAATTCCAGGTGCCGGAATCTTTTATACGAAGTGTACTCGGGGAATTGTTGGAAGAGGTGAAGAATGAATATCCCAACAAGCGTTTGCCGGACGAATTCAACATCGAGAAATTTAATGAGGAAAACCGCGAATATGCCGTCTATCAGGCAAAGTGGGCATTATTGCGCGAAGAATTGATCAAAGCAGAGAACATCACCATTTCCGACGAAGACCTTGAAAAGCTGGCGGAAATTGAGTCTGCCAAAATCAAAATTCCAAAAGACCGTCTAATCAGCTACTACAAATCTTCCGCACAAATTAAAGACCGCCTTACAGGCGATAAATTGTTAAAAATACTTATTGACTCGGCAAAAATAAAGGAAGTCCCTGAAAAAGTATAAAAGAAAAGGAAGAAATCATTATGGCATATTCCAAAATCTATAACCAGCTCGTTCCCATAGTAATTGAACAAACAGGCCGTGGTGAGCGTTCATTTGATATTTTTTCACGTCTGCTGAAAGAGCGGATTGTCTTCCTGGGCACACCCATCGACGATACCGTTGCCAGTCTTACTATTGCCCAGCTATTATTCCTCGAATCTGACGACCCGGATAAGGACATTCACCTCTATATTAACAGCCCCGGCGGAAGTGTGTCCGCAGGACTTGCGATTTATGATACGATGCAGTATATTCGACCAGATGTGTCCACTATTTGTATGGGTATGGCGGCAAGTATGTCGGCAGTACTATTGGCTGGTGGAATGAAAGGAAAACGAACGGCACTTCCTAATGCGCGGGTGATGATTCACCAGCCATGGGGTGGTGTGCAAGGTACGGCGTCCGATATCAGTATTCAGGCAGAAGAGATTCTCAAGACCAAGAAACGGATTAACGAGATTCTTTCTACGCATACCGGACGTACGCGTGAACAAGTTGAAAAAGATACGGATAGAGATTATTATCTTGCTGCCGATGAAGCAAAAGAGTACGGATTAATTGATAATATACTCGTGAAGCGAATGAGTGAAGTAAAGAAAGAAAAGTAATCGTTCACAAATTACCGGCTGTAGACAAAAGCCGGAAAAGATATGACACAGAAACCTAAACAAGGCGAAAAAATTGCGTGTTCCTTCTGCGGACGCACGCCGGAAGAAGTCAACAGTATTATCGCTGGGCCGGATGTATATATTTGCGATCTTTGCGTTGGAAGTTCCGTTGATATCATTAAGAACAACATGGCAGCGATTAATGCACGGCGATTTGGTTTCCGTCGTTCGCTTACGCCTGTTGACATAAAAAAATCTCTGGATGAATTTGTAGTCGGACAAGATCATGCCAAGCGCACGCTTGCAGTAGCGGTATATAACCATTATAAACGCATCGACGCAAGTGATCAAATGGCAAATCTTGATGAAGTGGAAATTGAAAAAAGCAATATCCTCCTTGTTGGACCGACCGGAACAGGTAAAACACTGCTGGCACAGACATTAGCGCGAATTCTTGATGTGCCTTTTGCGATTGCCGACGCTACTACATTAACAGAAGCCGGTTATGTTGGTGACGATGTTGAGACAATCCTCGTCTATCTATTACAGAATGCCGATTATAATGTAGAGAAAGCCGAACGCGGTATTGTCTATATCGATGAGATTGATAAAATTGCCCGTAAAGGCGATAGTGCATCTATTACGCGCGATGTCTCCGGCGAAGGAGTTCAGCAGGCCCTGCTGAAAATTCTGGAAGGTACTATTGCAGGTGTCCCGCCTAAAGGCGGCCGCAAACATCCCGAACAAAGTCTCATCAACGTTAATACAAGGAACATCCTTTTCATTTGCGGCGGTGCATTTGATGGATTGGAAAAAATTATCGAGCATCGCGTGAGTCAAAATCCGGTCGGATTCGGAGCTGAACTTAAAGGAAAAAAGAGCAAGTCCCGTGAAAAAATTTTGCAGCAGGTTGAGCCTGATGATTTGCTCAAGTACGGATTGATTCCGGAATTTATCGGCCGGCTGCCGGTTACTGCCACACTTGAACCGCTCGATGAAAATGCACTCCTGAACATCCTTACACAGCCGCGCAATGCAATCGTAAAGCAATATCAAAAACTCTTCTCGCTTGAAGGCGTTGAATTAGAACTTCAGGAGAGCGCTCTAAAAGCAGTTGTCGAAAAAGCGATGGAACGCGGCACGGGCGCCCGCGCTCTACGCACTATTATCGAAGCTGTGATGCTTGACGTGATGTACCATTTACCATCACGAAGCAATGTTTCGAAGTGCATTATTACCAAGGATACCATTCTAAAAGCGAAAGATCCGATTTACCTCTACGAAGAACGAAAATCGGCATA
>CAZYAM010000157.1:0-3915 GCA_964645575.1 uncultured Ignavibacteriaceae bacterium | reverse complement strand
AATATCTTGATGCGAAATCTGACCTATCCACTGGCTTTTTCGTGGAAGCTATCGACTACCAAAATACCAGCCTTTTCTTATAGAAATATCGAATAAAACAGCATTTTTGCGTTCCTTGACTTCCACTCGTTTATTTCTTTAATTTAAAGTAGGCTAAGTTGATAATGGAATAATCAGTGCCAGATTTCAATCACAATAATGACGACGATATAGGCCCGAAGCCGAACAGGCACTCGGAGGAAGATGTACGACGTTTCAGAGAATTGCTTCGAAACGGCGGCAAGGATATTAATAATCCGGAGGCGCTGGAAGAAATAATCCAATTCTATTTTGAGCACGATAAGTTTGAAGAAGCATTAACATATGCAGACCGGCTTCTCTCATTCGAACCATTCAATGCGGATGCATGGCAGCGCAAAGGAATGATCCTCAACAACCTCTTTCGGTATAACGAAGCACTTAACTGTTTCGATAAAACCTTGAGCCTGAATCCGACTGATCCTGAGGCGTATATCAATAAAGGTATTACGCTGGACAATCTAAACAGAATTACAGAATCGATGGCGTCGTTCGATAAAGCTCTCGAGCTCGATTCATCACACGAAGATGCTTTACTGCACAAGGGTATAACACTGGAAAAACTTGAACGTTTTGTAGAAGCTGAATCCATATTCCATCACGTTCTTCAAATTAATCCGGAACATATCGATGCCTGGTATGAACTCGGTTATTGTTACGACTACCTCGATAAACCCGCAGAGTCTATCCGCTGTTACGATGAACATTTAAACCGCGACCCGTTTAATTATAATGCATGGTATAACAAAGGAATCGTGCATAATAGAATCGGACAGTTCACGAAAGCCATCGAGAGTTATGAATATTCTATCGTAATAAAAGAAAACTTTGTGCCTGCGTGGTTTAATATGGGCAATGCTTATGCAAACCTTGGCAGGCTCCAGGATGCAATTCGCTGCTTTAAAACCACACTAACCTATGAATCTAAGGATGTCGCCGCACTGCATAATCTCGGCAACGCCTATGAAGAACTTAATGATTTCCACGAGGCGCTGTCCTGTTATTCAACTGTTATTGAGATTGACAACCAGCATCATGAATCCTTCTTCGGAATCGGATGCTGTCATGATGCATTAGGCCATACCGAGCAGGCATATGCCGCATACAAGAAAGCAGTGGGTATTCATCCGGAATATGCGGAATATTGGTACGCCTGCGGAGATTCTCTCTATAATCTCGGAAGAATTGATGAGTGTCTTGAATGCTATCGCAAAGTTGTCGGCCTGGACCCGAAAGACTCCGAAATTTGGTTCGACCTCGGCGATACTTTAGGCGAGAAAGGTATGTATTCCGAAGCATTAACGACTTTAAAAGAATGCACAAAACTTGACCCGAAATTTGCCCCGGCTTATTTTAGCCGCGGAAAAATATTGATATTTTTAAATTTAATTGAAGATGCATCGAAAGAGTTTTTCATGGCTTTCAATCTTGTCCCGGAGTTGAAAAAAGAATTCGAGCAACTATTCCCGAATCTTGTAACTCACCGGCTGTTTGCACATCTCTTTGGAAAACAATAGCATTTTTCTGCGTTTTGATTTTTTCTATTTATTTTTATTCCGATTCACCACTTAGGATATTCAACAATGAAGCACTTTGCAGTCATCGGCCATCCCATCGGGCATTCTCTTTCTCCTCTAATGCATAACACGGCATTTAAATCGCTTGGTTTGGATTATAAGTACGAGATGCTTGACATCGAACCGGCATCTTTGAAACATGAGATCGAACAATTCAGAGAAAACAAGTGGGGCGGATTCAACGTAACCATTCCGCATAAAGAAGCAATCATGCCTCTTTTGGATGAAACCGTTCCGGAAGCACTTGCAGTCGGCGCCGTAAACACCGTTGTAAATCGTAATAATAAATTAATCGGATATAACACCGACGTTATCGGCGTCGAAAGATCGCTTCATGCCGATCAAAAAAAAATCGAAGGTAAAATGTGCACGATTATGGGCTCAGGCGGCGTAGCCCGCTCGGTGGCATACGTGCTTACTCACAATATCAAACCCAAAGCGATCACTTTTTCAGCTCTTATTCCGGAACAGGCTCATGCACTTATTAAAAGCTTCGGCAGCACCGATGTTCAATTCAATGTTATTCATTGTACCGACGCAGCACTTGAGAATGCAGTCAAAGATTCCATACTTATTGTTAATGCGACAGACGTGGGAATGTTCCCTCGTATCCATAATTCTCCGCTGCCGAATAAGAATTGGATATCGAATGAGCATATTATCTTCGATCTCATTTATCGTCCGTTAACTACCCGCTTTCTAAGCGATGCACAGGCCGCCGGCGCAAAAACTGTCGACGGTCTGGGTATGTTCATTCAACAAGGGGCGGCGGCATTCAAACTATGGACAGAAAAAGACATGCCTTTAGATCAGGTAAGACAGGTGCTTGAAAAAAAATTGACATCGGATAACGATTAAATAAATATATATTACAAGGAAAACCTGCTGCAAATTTAGTATTTACAGCCATTCAAAAAATAGTTTGCGTTTTTTTTTCGTAAAAATCGTTGACTATCCGGCACTTTTTCCGTAATTTATAATATTAATTTAAAAATGAACTCAGTTATTGAGGAACACAATGTACGCAGTCGTAGAAATTGCCGGAACGCAAGTGAAGGTTTCCCCTTCAGATAAAGTATTTGTACCGAAAATACCGTCAAAAATCGGTTCAAAAATAAAGTTTGATAAGGTCCTCCTGACCGGTGATGATAAAAAAGCAAAAATAGGCAGCCCTTATGTAAAAGGAGCTGTTGTCGAAGCAAAAGTAATGCGGCATGTCAAAGATGAGACGGTAATTGTGCTCAAGAAGAAAAAACGCAAAGGCTACAGAGTCCGCAACGGGCATCGTCAGCAGTATACTGAAATTGAAATAACAAATCTTGCTTAAATTGGAGAGGTTGTATGGCTCATAAGAAAGGCGGCGGAAGTTCTAAGAACGGCCGCGAAAGTAATGCTCAGCGCCTCGGAGTGAAACGCTTCGGTGGCCAATTAGTACTCGCAGGAAATATTCTCGTAAGGCAGCGGGGAACAAAATTCCATCCTGGTGTTAACGTTGGAATCGGCAGCGATGATACACTTTTTGCGCTTACCACGGGAGTCGTGAAATTCGAACGCTTTGGTAAAACAAAACAGCGCGTAAGCATCGTGCAGCCCGCATAATGCAGAGTAGTTAATTTTAGAAAAACCTCCATCTTGGAGGTTTTTTTTGAACCTTTTTTTTTACATCCTTTTACTAACATTTTTCTTCTGAAGATTGCTTCTTATAGATTCATTTATTATACTGCTCTCGTTCTTAACTATTTTACACGACAGTATCACTCAATTTTACATCAAACCACAAATCATACACATCACTTAAGGAGGTCGCTTTGAGACTTTATTCTCTACATCTATTTGGAACCATCGTCCTTTCGATGCTGGTAGTTTGTATTGCATTAGGTGGAGGGTATCAATTAAATGAGCACAGTGCCCGGGCTGTAGGTATGGGCGGTGCTTTTGTGGCACGGGCATCGGACCCGTCTGCAATATTTTATAATCCTGCAGGATTGGCCTTTCAAGAAGGAGTGAATGTTATGGGCGGTGGAACAATCATACTTCCATCAACAAAATTTAAACACTCCAGCGGGGCATTTCCTGAAATAGAACAGGAAGACCAGATGTACTACCCCCCCAATCTCTACGGTACGTATGCAATCGATAATCAATGGGTGGTTGGTATCGGCGTATTCACTCCCTATGGACTCGGTAGTGAATGGAATAAAGACTGGATCGGCAGTGCGTTTGCAGTTAAGACTGAAGTACAGACTTTTTATATCAATCC
>CAZYAM010000156.1:1369-3922 GCA_964645575.1 uncultured Ignavibacteriaceae bacterium | reverse complement strand
CGGATAGAAAAGACTCCAAAAAGTCACCACCCTTGTTCCGATTGAAAACATCGGAACGTCCCCTCCTTAATCGAGACTGCCTGCCGCAGGCAGGGAGGAGATATAGTGGGAGTGATTTCTTGTCTAGTGAGGTAATATGCTCCTTTTAAAGATTTCACGGACTTTAGTAAAAGCAGAAAAACGAAAAAGTTATTTCTAAATTAATATATTAATCTGTAAATAAAGACCTTTAATTTAAATCGGAGGTACCAGTATGAACACATTATTTATTGTAGCTGGTTGTCTCTTTATATTACTTGGAATAGCTCATTCGTATTTGGGCGAGCGTTTTATTCTAATTCCCTTGATTAAAAGAGGACATCTGCCCAAAATATTCAACAGCGATTTGCTAACCGCCCGCACTCTCCGCTTTGCATGGCATCTAACAACCGTTGCCTGGTTTGCCTTTGCGGCAATTCTGTTTACTCTTGATACACTCACTCCTTATACAGTTGTTACAAGGACTATTGCCATGGCTTCTTTTATTAGTTTTATTATTTCGTTGGTTATTGCACGGGGCAGGCATTTCTCCTGGATTGTATTTCTCGCTATCTCCATATTGGCATGGCTTGGTACATAACTCTTAGATTTTAGATTGACAGTTCTATACCGGGATTACCATTTCTTTTTCCATTCAAAAAGGTGTTTATTCTTACGAAAAAAAGTGATTAATTGAATTGTTCTATTGGTATCAATTTTGTGCGAGACTTTTTAACTATGAAATGGAATGAACATATAGAATGTATGGATCGCGAGCAGCTTACAAAACTGCAAAACGAGCGGTTGTCTGCAATGGTGGAAAGACTTTATTACAATGTGCCTTTTTATCGTAAGCAGTTTCAAAAAAATGGCATCGAACCGGGCGATATTAAAAATGTGGATCAACTGCGAAAGTTACCGTTTACGACAAAGCAGGATTTACGTGATAATTATCCGTTCGGACTCTTTGCTGTGCCTGCGACAGATGTCGTACGGCTGCACGCTTCCAGTGGAACCACCGGAAAACCGACGGTTGTTGGATATACACGGAAAGATCTCGATATCTGGTCGGAGGTCATGGCACGGACACTCACTTGCGCAGGAGCAGGAAAGACGGATGTGCTGCATGTTGCTTACGGATACGGATTATTTACAGGCGGACTCGGTGTGCATTACGGTGCGGAAAAAGTCGGTGCCACGGTCATTCCCATGTCCGGGGGTAATACGCAGCGTCAATTGCAGCTGATGAAGGACTTCGGATCGACAATTCTCGCTTGCACGCCGTCCTATGCTCTCTTTCTGGCAGAAGCAATGGCCGAAGCCGGTATGCCGATCGAATCATTCAAGTTAAAAGCCGGTGTCTTTGGTGCGGAACCATGGACGGAAGAAATGCGCCGCGAAATCGAGAGTAAATTAAAAATTAAGGCGATCGATATTTATGGACTAAGCGAGGTTGTCGGTCCGGGTGTTGCTTCGGAGTGCATGGATCAATGCGGACTGCATGTTTTTGAAGACCATTTTATTCCGGAAATTATAGATCCAAAAACACTTGAGGTGCTCCCGTACGGACAGATCGGCGAGCTGGTTTTTACATGTGTGACAAAAGAAGCCCTGCCGCTGCTCAGGTACCGCACACGCGATCTGACGGTTTTGAATGCGGAGAAATGTTCTTGCGGCCGTACAATCGTACGTATGAAAAAATGCCTGGGCAGGTCGGACGATATGCTGATTATCCGGGGAGTCAATGTATTTCCGTCGCAAATAGAAACTGTGCTTCTTGAAATGAACGAAACCAAGCCGCATTATTTGCTGATAGTCGATCGCGTAAACAATCTCGATGTTCTGGAAGTGTGGGTGGAAGTTGACGGACAATTATTTTCGGATGAAATCAGGAAACTGGAAGAACTTAAGAAAATAATTCAGCATAACATTGAATCTGTTTTAGGTATAAATGCGTCTGTGAAGCTTGTTGAACCGAAAACCATCGAACGCAGTGAAGGAAAAGCCAAACGAGTTATAGATAAAAGGAAGCTAACATAGGTGCCTATGAAAATCAAACAGCTTTCTATTTTCCTGGAAAATAAATCAGGACGCCTAACCGAAGTGACGGAAGTGCTGGCTTCGGCGCAAATAAATATTTCCGCATTCAGCATAGCCGATACGGCCGATTACGGCATCCTCCGGATGATTGTAAGCAAGCCGGAGCAGGCAGAACAATTGCTGAAAGCAAAAGGTTTTTCAGTGCATATTACCGAGGTAATAGGTTTGGTGGTTCCCAACGAACCGGGCGGATTGCATAGAGCGCTCCAGATTCTTTCCTCCGAAGGAATCAGTTTGGAATATATGTATGCATTTGCCCTCAGTGATCGGGCAACAGTTATTATACGCACCGAAGCTGTGGAGCAGACCATTGCCGCTTTGCAAAAGCATAAAATGGAATTACTCAAAGCAAGTGATATCTATAAAGTATGAATACTAAATCTCAAAAAACAAATAACAAATTCCAAACAAGCACAAAATGATAAATTCCAAATC
>CAZYAM010000156.1:0-1269 GCA_964645575.1 uncultured Ignavibacteriaceae bacterium | reverse complement strand
GAGATTAAGGACAGTTCCATGATTCGTTTTTCAAAAGTAGTTTCCTCTCTTAGCACGTCAGAAATCAGGGATTTAATGGGACTTGCCACCCGGCCGGATATTATTTCCTTTGCAGGCGGAATGCCGGGGAACGAATTGTTTCCGGTGGAAGACATCGATGAAATTTACAATAACCTGCCGCTTGATCTCAAGCGTACGGCTTTTCAGTACGGTCCGACTCCCGGTTATCCGCCGCTGCTTGAATCTTTGAAAGAATACCTGAAAAAGAAAGGCATGCCGGTCGATACAAATAAATTGATGATAACCACCGGTTCTTTGCAGGCGATCAATATACTGGCAAAAGTATTTATTGATCCCGGAGATGCTGTAGTAACGGAAAACCCTTGCTTCATCGGCGCCATCTCGGCATTTAAATCATACCAGGCGAATTTAGCCGGCATCGATTTGAATGAAGACGGTATTGATATCGTATCGCTCAATACATATCTCTATAGAAATAAACCTGTGCCTCCAAAAATTCTCTACATTACTCCGAATTTTCATAATCCGGCCGGGACATTGTATACCGAGCAGCGAAAAAAAGAGCTCGTGCCCGTGTTGAAAGAACATGGTCTGACGATGATCGAAGATGATGCATATGGAGAATTGTATTTTGATGAAGATGCCAGAAAAAGAGTTACACCGATGAAGACCTTGTATGAGAAAGAACTGACGATCTGCTACATAGGGACATTCTCTAAAATACTTGGACCCGGTTTCCGGCTTGGATGGATGCTTGTACCGCAGGAGATTTATCAAAAGGCAGAATTGATTAAACAATCGGTGGACGCCTGTTCTCCGAACTTTACACAAGTGCTTGCCGATGAATTTATACGAAGCGGTAAGATGGAAAAATACATTGTGCGTATGCGCGAAGTTTATAAAAGGCGCAAAAATACAATGGCTGCCGCAATACGGAAATATTTTCCGGCAGCGATTACCTGGATAGAACCCAAGGGCGGATTTTATATATGGCTTAAGTTACCTCCTCAAATCGATATAATATCGGTGCTAAAATCGAGTATCGAGAAAGGTGCTGTATTTGTTATGGGAGAACATTTGATCCGGAAGGGAAAGATAATAGCCATTTCAGATTGGCATACTCGCATACTCCTGAAGAGCAAATCGAAAAGGGAATACAGATTATAGGGGAAACATTGAAAGAGTTGATTTAATCACTTGTGACTTTCAATATAAGGCAAATTAGGGGGCACTTTTAGCTCCTCTTTA
>CAZYAM010000155.1:0-4269 GCA_964645575.1 uncultured Ignavibacteriaceae bacterium | reverse complement strand
TATTGCGGGATAAATGGAATTTCAAAGGGTACGTTGTATCGGATTGCGGAGCTATCTACGATATCTACGCCAATCATAAATTTGCAAACTCACTTGAAGAAGCAGCCGCTCTTGCTGTCAAAGCAGGATGCGATCTCGAATGCGGCGGTATTTACAGGAATTTGAAGAAAGCGGTGGAAAAAGGTTTTCTGAAAGAATCGGATATCGATGTATCTGTAAAACGGCTTTTTACAGCCCGGTTCAAACTCGGATTGTTCGATTCCCCAGAATCGGTTCCTTACTCTCACCTGAATATATCGGACAATGACACGCCTGAACACCGCGAAATGGCATTGAAAGCCGCAAGAGAATCAATAGTGCTTCTTAAAAATAAGGCAAATTTCTTACCCCTGAAGAAAAATTTCAAAACCATTGCAGTAATCGGCCCGAATGCAGATGCTACGGAAGTTCTCTATGGAAATTATAACGGGATATCCACAAAACCGGTCACTATTCTGGAAGGAATAAAAAACCGGGTTTCTGAATCAACAAAAATTATATTCGAAGCGGGCTGCAACACGGCGGGCGACCAGCCTCTTTTATCGTCAATCAGCGAAGATGCATTTTTAACGGATGATGGAAAAGAGCATGGACTTAACGCGGAATATTTCGACAATATAGAATTAAGCGGAACTCCGTTTCTGCGCCGGATAGATAAAAATGTATTTTTCGATTTCGTAAACACGCCGCCGGCACCGAAAAAAGATATCAGATTTTCCGTGCGATGGACCGGCTGGCTGGTAGCTTCCGAAACGGATATGTTCCATTTCGGATTCATCGGAGACGACGGTTACCGTGTGTATCTGGATGATACATTGTTTTTTAACAACTGGAAAGATCATGCACCCGTATTCGAGAAAACAAAAAAAGACCTCGAGAAAGGGAAAAGATATAAAATAAAAATTGAATACTATCAGAATATGGGCGCGGCGGTTGCAAAACTGCAATGGGGAAGAGAAAAAGAAGACTATATGCCCCGGGTTGATAATGCAGTTAAAAAAGCAGATGTCGTAGTCTTCGTCGGCGGACTTTCTCCCTGGCTCGAAGGAGAAGATATGCCTGTTGATATCGAAGGATTCAAAGGCGGCGACCGCACCTTGCTTGATCTTCCAGAAGTACAACAAAAAGTCCTGAAAAGAATAAAAGCTTCAGGAAAACCGATCGTGCTGGTGTTGTTAAGCGGCAGTGCAATATCGGCGAATTGGGCGGATAAAAATATTGATGCAATCCTGCAGGCCTGGTATCCGGGCGAAGAGGGAGGCAATGCCGTTGCGGATGTTATTTTTGGCAATTATAATCCGGCAGGACGCATGCCTCTAACTGCCTATGTTTCTGTTAAAGATATTCCTCCGTTTGAGGATTATAATATGGCGGGAAAAACCTACCGCTATTTTAACGGCACTCCTTTGTATGAGTTTGGATATGGATTGAGTTATACAACTTTCAAGTATTCCAATTTGAAGGCACCTAAAACCGTTAAGACAAATGAAAATATAAAAGTTACGGTTGAAGTGCAGAATACCGGCAAGGTGGATGGAGATGAAGTTGTCCAATTATATGTTAAAACACTCGATGCTAAAGTGCCTGTACCGATTCATGCGCTTCAGGGATTCAGACGTATTTTTCTAAAAGCCGGAGAGAAGAAGATAATTGAATTTGAACTTAAGCCCGAACAGATTTCTATTATAGATAATGAGAATCAGCGTATTGTCGAACCTGGGAAGATACAGATATACGCCGGCGGCTGTCAGCCTTCAAATAAAGCTGTAAACTCGGGTAAAGTACTCAAAACCGAGTTTAGTGCTATCGGAGATATAAATGTGATCGAATGAACTGTGACGTTGGTAGCCTTCCGAAGGTATTTCTGTTTAATCAAAGGAAACCTTCGGAAGGTTCTTCTGCACTTTACGGCTTAACATCTCTACAGATTTTTCCTAAATCGGACATCTTGATTTTCACATAAAGACTCATTAATCTTAAATTTATAAAGCGGCAAGACTCTATTTCTTAAATGGAATCGGATAAAAGAGTATGCACGTAAAAAGAACTGTAAGCAATCGATTCCGATACCTCCTGCCTCATTTTATTCTTGCTCTGTACAATTCCAGTTTAACCGATTTTCATTCATGGCAAATAGATAGATTTATTGTCGTTTGTAGATGGTTTTATTATTTATCAGAAATGTGCGAAATATGAAACTTTCCTTTGGATATACAATGTGTATATTTATTATTTGGAATAAAGTCAATCTGTGAGGAGCCGGATTTAAATGGAAAAAACACCATTGAAAGTCCTATATCTCGAAGACTCACCTCAAGATGTCGAGATTATACGTGAGCTGATTATTGAAGCAGGATTTGATCTCAGTTTAGACTGTACCGAGAAGAAAAAAGAATTTACTTCTTTGCTTAAAAAGAATTCGTACGATGTTGTTTTAAGCGACTTCAGATTGGCCGGATTCGATGCATTCGGGGCACTGGAGATAAAGAAAAAAATCTGCCCGGATGTTCCCTTTATTTGTGTATCAGGATCGATCGGCGAAGAGATTGCAATTGAACTTATAAGGAAGGGAGCTGTCGACTATGTTTTAAAAGACCGGATGGTAAGACTTCCTTCTGCTATCAAACGAGTGCTTAATGAAATAAAAGAAAAAGAGGCAAGGCGGAAGGCAGAAGAAACCCTGCATGAAAATCAAGCACGCTTCCGTGCGACCTTTGAAAACGCAAATGTCGGTATATGCATTGTAAGTCTTGACGGCTCGCTTTTAAAAGTCAACAAAGAAATGTCCAAAATATTCGGATATAGTTGTAAAGAACTCGAGCGTATGACGGTGAATAGTATCGCATATCAAGATGATATTGATATAAGTCCGGCATTTATACAAAAAGCGATATCTGATAAAATTAAAAAAGGCAGTTTTGATAAAAGATATGTACATAAGGACGGACATATTGTTTGGGGAAATGTATCCAGCGTTCTTGTCAGGGATTCTTCCGGCAAACCGCAATATTTTATTTCGCATATTCAGGATATTACAAGACGGAAGCGGGCTGAGGAGGCATTAAGAGAATCAGAAGAAAAATTCAGGACATTTGCAGAGCAATCGCCGAATATGATTTTTATAAATAAAATGGGGAAGATTGTTTATGCAAATGCGAAATGTGAAGAGATAATGGGATATACAAAAGAAGAATTCTATTCTCCCGATTTTAATTTTTTGAACATAACTGCACCGGAACATGTTGAAATTTTAAAAGAATTTTATAAGAGACATTTAAAAGGTGAAGAAGTCCCACCGTATGAATATGCAGTACTAACTAAGCAAGGCAAACGTATTGATGTTATCATTACATCAAAATTAATACCATATGAAAATGAAAAAGCGATTTTAGGAATTATTACTGATATCACTGAACGCAAACAAGCAGAAAATCTTCTGTATGAAAATCAAGAGGCTATCAACGCAATCGTTGAAACTTCGCAGGATTGGATTTGGTCTCTTGATTCTAACGGTATACATACTTATTCAAATCCAGCGGTAGAAAAAATTCTAGGCTATAAGCCGGAAGAAATAGTCGGTAAGGATAGTTTTGGCCTAATACATGAAGAAGATAAAAAAATAGTCGAATCAGTATTACGGAGAAGTATCCGAGAAAAATCCGGATGGAGTAATGTTTTACTCAGGTGGCGGAATAAAAACGGCGCCTACCGATATCTGGAAAGCAACGCAGTACCAATTTTAGACGGCAAAGGTGAAATTATCGGATTCCGCGGAGTAGACCGTGATATTACAGAACGCAAGCAAATAGAAAAGTATGTCGAGAGAATCAGCGATTTAAAGCATCAACTGCTCAGCAAGTTATCTATCGACGAAAAACTCAAACTTATAACAAATTGCATGGCAGAATTATTCGATGCCGATATCGCCCGAATTTGGATTATCAAAGAAGCTGATCTTTGCGAAGAAGGATGCCGGTATGCTGCAGTGAACGAAGGTCCCGATGCCTGCCGCGATAGAACGCGCTGCCTTCATCTTATCGCAAGTTCCGGACGCTACACCGGCATTTACGGTGGTCATCGGCGGATTCCACTTGGATGGCGCAAAATCGGACGCATAGCATCAGGTGAAGAAGAGAAGTTTCTTACGAATGATATAATAAATGACAGTAATCTCCAAGACAAAGAATGGATCAAATCCATAGGTTTGGTTTCGTTTGCAGGATATAAAAT
>CAZYAM010000154.1:0-4301 GCA_964645575.1 uncultured Ignavibacteriaceae bacterium | reverse complement strand
CATACGTCCATGGAGCAAATCGAATCAGGTCATCCGGATCTGAAAGAACAAAGCTGTTTATTCTTACCTCGCTCTGCCGAAAACGAGTCACTTGAACCATCACTAAAACTTAATTATTACCGCGTCTATTGGACCGGTGATTGCAATGTATTTGCCTTGAGGAGAAACTAGGGTGCTGCTATTTCTGGCAAAATTGATTTTCCTCGTTCCTGTCACATTATTTTTTTCTATCTGGGCATTAATAACTATTCCGTTTGACAAGAGCGGCAGATATTTTAGAATGTCTCCTTTGCTGTGGTCCAGAGTTATTTTTTGGATGTTTGGAATGAAAGTTTCGGTGCTTGGATATGAAAATCTTGATTCTTCAAAGCCGTATGTTTTTGTATCAAATCATGCAAGCATGTTTGATATTCCAACGGTATTTGTAGCCATAAAAGGCAACGTAAATATTGTTTTTAAAGAGGAATTAACCTATGTGCCAATTTGGGGATGGGCGTTGCGTTTTGGACAATTTATTATGATTGATCGCTCGAATCCGCGAAAAGCACTGGCGAGCATAGAACGTGCAGCAAAGTCGATCCGTATCGGTAATTCGGTTATATTATTTCCGGAAGGGACAAGGACGCTGGATGGAAAATTACAGGCATTCAAACGCGGCGCATTTTCACTGGCTGTAAAAGCAGGAGTTCCGGTTGTGCCAATCACAATTAATGGTACATTTGGAATAATGCCCAAGGGATCTTTTAATGTTGTATCGTCAAATATTTCTGTTGTTATTGATAAACCCATTCGCGTTTTAAATATTGACGGAAAAGACGGTGAATTGAAATTGATGGAGCAGGCTCGCCGTGCAATAGAAAATAACTATATCAACCAGGAGTGAGAGTATTTATGTCTGTCACCGTCAAAGATGTTGAACATATTGCTAAATTGGCAAATCTGAAATTTACGGATGAAGAGAAAGAAAAATTCACGCACCAGTTGAATAAAATTCTTGAGTACATGGAACAGATGAACAAACTTGATACAAGCAAAGTTGCACCTCTTTCTCATGTCATTGAATTGAGCAACGTATTCCGAGCCGATGAAGTGAAGCAAAGTATCACGACTGAAGAAACATTAAAAAATGCACCGTCAAAAACAGAAGAATTTTTCAAAGTACCAAAAGTGATTAATGAAAAACTATGACTGCCGGCAAACAAATAGTTATCGGAGTTATTCCCTCAAGGTATGCATCTCAACGCCTGTCAGCGAAGCCGATGATCGATTTACTCGGCAAACCGATGGTGCAGCGAGTCTATGAGCAGGCAAAGAAAGCCCGTTTACTGAATCGTGTTGTAGTGGCAACCGACGATGCACGCATTGAAAAATGTGTCCATGACTTTAAGGGTGAAGTAATTTTAACATCACCGGATATTCAAAGCGGAAGCGATCGTGTAGCAGCAGTCGCTTCTAAATTAGATGGAAATATATTTGTAAATATACAGGGTGATGAACCGTTAATCGCGCCGGAAATGATTGATCAGGCTGTAGGAATTCTTCTTGAAGATCAATTGATACAAGTAGGTACTTTGGTGAAGAAAATTGATACAGCCGCAGATCTGATGAATCCAAATATTGTTAAAGTTGTATTAAGTAATCAAATGCATGCATTGTATTTCTCCCGTGCGGCAATCCCGTTTATTCGAGATGAAATTGATACGGCAAAATGGCTGGATGCTCATACGTTTTATAAACATATGGGGATTTATGTTTTCCAGCGAGAGTTCTTGATACAGTACGCAAAGATGCCGACTTCAAAACTGGAGAAAGCGGAAAAATTAGAGCAATTGCGTATTCTTGAGACAGGTAATATTATCAAAACAGGTATAACGAAATTCGACAGCATTCCAGTTGATACGCAGGAAGATGTCGAGCGTGTCACAAAAATACTGCGTGAGAAGAATTCAAATTAATAGACAGGCATGAAATGGCACGAAATAATGTAAAATTTATTTTTATTACAGGCGGTGTTGTTTCATCATTAGGCAAAGGGATTGCCATTTCTTCATTAGGAATGCTGCTGAAAGCCCGCGGGCTTCGAGTAACTATCCAGAAGTTCGATCCGTATATCAATGTTGATCCGGGCACAATGAATCCTTTTCAACATGGCGAAGTCTATGTGACGGAGGACGGTGCGGAAACGGATTTGGACCTCGGGCACTATGAAAGGTTTCTCAATGAGAATATGACCCGTCATAATAATAATACAACTGGCCAGGTTTATTATGAAGTAATTACACGAGAGCGCCGTGGAGATTATCTCGGTGCAACTGTTCAGGTTATCCCTCACATCACGGATGAAATAAAGCGCCGTATATGGCATCTTGGAAAAACCGGAAAATATGATGTGATTATGGTTGAAATCGGCGGCACGGTCGGCGATATCGAAAGTCTTCCTTACCTCGAGGCAGTTCGCCAGGTTACACTCGATGTCGGGCGTCGTAATGCGCTGAATATTCATCTAACATTGGTTCCGTACATAAAATCTGCAGACGAAATCAAAACAAAACCGACGCAGCACAGCGTAAAAACATTGCTGGAAATCGGGCTGCAGCCGGATGTATTGATTTGCCGGACGGAGAAGCCGATTACAAAAGAACTGCGCGAGAAAATAGCATTGTTTTGTAATGTCGATACTCGATCAGTGATAGAAGGAAGAGATGTTCAATCGATATATGAAGTTCCGCAGATGTACGAGAAAGAAGGACTGCCCGGTATTGTCATTGAAAAGCTAAATCTTAAATGTTCAAAACCTGACCTGAAGCGATGGACACGGTTTGTGAATAAGCTGAAGAATCCGAAAGGGAAGGTTCGTATTGCCGTGTGCGGCAAGTATACTGAATTGAAAGATGCATATAAAAGTATTTCGGAAGCATTTGTTCATGCCGGTGCAGATAATGATGTAGAAGTAAAACTCGATTGGATCAGGGCGGAGGATTTGGAAGAACGTGGTGCAGAAAAATATTTGTCCGGTGCTGCCGGATTGCTGGTACCGTGGGGATTTGGCAATCGCGGAATCGAAGGCAAGATAGAGGCGATTCGGTTTGTGAGGGAAAGAAAAATTCCTTTTTTTGGAATATGCCTTGGATTGCAGTGCGCTGTCATTGAATTTGCACGAAATGTATGCGGGATGAAAGATGCAAACAGTACTGAGTTCCGAAAGACAAAACAAAATGTCATAGATATGATGATTGAACAGAAATCGGTGCGTAATCTTGGGGGAACTATGCGTTTGGGCGCTTATCCATGCACGATCCCAAAAGGAACAAAGGCCTATTCAGCCTATAAGAAGGAAATGGTCACAGAACGGCACAGGCACCGATATGAGGTGAACAATAAATTCAGGAGAAAGTTATCTGAAAACGGCCTTGTGTTCAGCGGTATATATACGAACAACGATCTGGTAGAGATTATTGAATTGCCAGATCATCCCTGGTTTGTGGCTGTGCAATTCCACCCGGAATTAAAATCGCGGCCTATCGCTCCGCATCCTCTCTTTTCAAGTTTTGTCAAAGCAGTAAAGGAAAATATCAGCAAGAGTTAAAAAAACCGCGCTCCTGAAGTAAGGGGGAAACTACAGGAGCGCTTACACCGTTTCCAAAGCCACATATCCACCAGATGTGACTAAACAGGAAACAGCGGGAAACTTATTTTGTTGCCACCATTTTATTTGACCCTCCTTTATTATCAACATTCAAACAAGCGAAAAATGTTCCTCACGACATCTTTTATCCGTTATTGCTGATGTTAATCCAGCTTTATCATAATCTACTATTCAACTGCTGTAATATGATATTCACTCAACGTGCCAGTAATAGAACAACTAATCTTCCTAATGAGAAAGCTAGAAAAAGCCTGACAAATAATAGAAAAATGTATAGAGGAAAAATTATTGATTGAAAGATTAGATATTAAATTTATGTAAGTTCTACAAAGGAATTGTATTCCCAGCGACAGTCATTGCGAATGAGCAAAGCCACAACGGGGCAGGCGAGTGAAGCCTGTCCGACGGATCGTAGCTGAAGCCTTGCGTTTGGTTGAACTCTCCTGTACTTTATTCACAGTTGTCAATTCAGCAGTGCATCGGTGAAATTCCAAATTGAAGAAAATAAATTGAAGTATGATGTTCATTATTAAATAATAAAACATGAAGACGATCCGGCAATTTTTGATTCAACCTTATCTATATTTTTTTATAATATTAATAGGAATATCTTTTAAGTTTTACCGCTTGGATTATAAATTATTTTGGATTGATG
>CAZYAM010000153.1:0-4412 GCA_964645575.1 uncultured Ignavibacteriaceae bacterium | reverse complement strand
CTGTTGCAGTTCTCTTAATCCGGTATCATGCTCCTGGCAATAGTTTATTCTTGAGATAACATCGGCGCCATATATATTTTGCGGATTTAAAAAAGAGTATACTCCCTTAATCTGCCCGTTGAGCAGGTTGACAAAATATAACACAACTGACGTAGTACCTATATCAATTGCCACACCGTATGGCTTCAAGCTTATATATTTTGTTTTTGAATGGTTTAACGGAAGATCTTCTAAAAATTTCGTTTGGCTGGTTAATATATTTGCCTCATTTTTCCCGGGCAGGTATATTTCGATATCTCTTTCAGGATAATACGTGCATGCGAGTATTGTGCCTTCACCCTTTAAATCTACTTTGCATTTACCGCATGTGCCTTTCCCTCCGCAGGGTGCATACACGGTATATCCGTTCTTTCTTAAAATATTCAACAATGAAAGGCCTGTGCCTGTTTCTATTGTTCCAGACTTCCCGTTTACTATAACTTTAATTTTAATCACTTGCCGTTCCGTAAAAATTATATTTATAAAGCATGCCCGGTTAAGTAATTACTTTAACCGGACAACTCTTATATAGGGATATTTTGTTCCGGTATTGCCTAAAGTTATCATACACAATATTTCTAATATATGGAATTGTTTTCTGACACTTCTTATATTTACAGCTGTTCTTTGAGCAGGAAGATTGAATTGTCTCACAAGATTCATATTAATCACAGCAGGGATAATATCGCTTCTCGAGATACAGCATATTTACATCCTTCATTTTGCCTCGGAAAGATATCTTGATTTATCTGCGTAACCTAATTTACATAGTTCACGCAGGTTCTCTGTAAAGGTTTTACATATTCTGCAAAAGCACCACAACGTCCGAGAAGCAAATCATCGTTCCCGATGTTGTGTGCAGTTGCAAAGTGAATGCATAGCAGTGTTTTACGTATATGGCAGGCGGCAGATGAGGGCTGTATTAGTTTTTGGTTGCAGTAAATTTGTTGCGGGTTAAAATGTTTGAATATTCCAAATCTACGGTCATTATTTATTTGAGCTGTTAGACAAAGCGGACTATTAAATTAAAACTACAGTATATCTTTATGTTTTAGTGCTTCGTTATATATTGTTCCTTTCGCAATAAAAGCCGGACCCAATCCACTGCCTCTGCCGACCAATAGTCTGCAGCCAATTTTTATATTTAGCAAATTAATCAATTCATTAGATAATTCGAAATAATTCTTTTTATCTAAAGATGTCCAGCTGATTAGCCTTTTTCCATATTTTACTATTTCTAATCTGTCTGTAGTAAATGAGTTTATCTCTTTTTTGTACCCGATTAAACTGATTATGTTATTACTCAATTTTAAATTAATAATAGAATCGGGAGTAATTATGCTGAATCCACCGGAAGATATGCTCCCTGATATTATTATTAACTTATCGGTTTCAATGAACTTATACTCATCAAATGCTTCGTCCGGTATCCGTATACTTAAATCATTGTTTAAAACCGTCCAGCCAAAAACATATTTCCCTCCTTGTTAAGATAAAGGATCAAAAGCAGAATAAACTAATATGAATTTATATATGTCTTCAATTTTAACTCCGATAAGGATTATCCAGTGCACTGCATTATCGTTTCTGTGTTTTAGATAGACTATCAATCTTGCTTTCTGTTAGGCATTAACGGTGGACCTTCATACAGTATGTTCCCACCTGATTCACCGCTTTCGGGACCAAGATCGATGATCCAGCCGGCGCTGTTTATTACTTCCTGGTTGTTTTTAATTATTATAACGGTATTGCCCGTATCCACAATCCGATTTATCAATGTAAGAAGATGATCGATGTCGGAAAAATGAAGTCCCGTTGTCGGCTCGTCGAGTATGTAAAGGATTTCACCGCTTTTTATACGGCTGAGTTCTTTTAAAAGTTTGACTCTTTGCGCTTTGCCGCCGGATAAAAACCAGCGCATTTGAAATCACCGGAATACAGATAGATATTTCCGGTTATTTTATCCTATCTTATGCTTAATGTAATACGGAAAAAACTAACAAAAGTTCACATTAATACCATTAAATGCGTTCGGCTTTTTGTTGCTCTGCAGAGTTATATGCTTCAATGTGGAAATTTCTATAATTTCTTGAAATCTTACAAGAATTGGAAGCGATATCGTAAATATGCAGGATATCGTTTGTATTGGAAACCAGTGTGATGCTTTCCAATCCGCTGCTTAATGTTTCTATTATTAAATAGAATATTCCGTTTTCTTCGGAATTTTTTGCCAGGTTCAGAGCGTTCTTTCCACAGCTTGTGCCTGCATTACCGATGACAATTGGATCGCAGCAATGCTTAAAAATAAATCTTAATGCTGAATCATCCAATTCGCATTTACCGACAATCCCGCCTCTTATTTCCGTAATTGATCTTTTGAAACCCGGGCTGTATAGAAGCCGGTCGAATTTGTCCCATCTGTTGTTTTCGAATTTGATCTTATAACGGGACCTGTCCTTTAAAAGGTGCTTATGAAATGGCCTTACTGCATCAGA
The DNA here is from genome assembly GCA_964645575.1 of uncultured Ignavibacteriaceae bacterium. Classification (GTDB taxonomy): domain Bacteria; phylum Bacteroidota; class Ignavibacteria; order UBA10030; family UBA10030; genus Fen-1298. Next base: position 1,878 of record CAZYAM010000153.1, on the reverse strand, counting down.
ATCATAATTTAAGTCATATATATAAAATTCATCCGATAGCGGAATAAATTTATCCAGCACATTTTTATAGATATTGAAGCGTTTCCACTTTGATATGCCCAGCAATAAACGCGGCGGGCCGATACGAACGGAAAAGTAACGATGTTCTTTAATCCAGGAAATTACACGCTTATTGTATTCTGCAAAATCTTTAAGATGATATTTTTGAAACAGCGCCATTGTTTATTTCACAATAATATGAATTGCAGATACGCCTAAAATCATTGTTATTATTACGGTGAATGGTATAAAATAATATTACGCTTTTTAAATTTCAAGTGCAATTCGCCCGGAATGAAACGCCGGACATAAATATCCAATTTTTAATCTGTTCTTATGAGGTAATTTTTAAAATGTATTTTCTATCCCATCCAGAAACCTTTTCGGTGAGAGATTCCCAGAACTTTCCTGCATTCAGGACAAAAATAGATGTATCGTTTGCCAAAAAGACTTTCCAAAAGACGGCACCATATATTATCGAGTTCCCTGCTGCAATGAGGACAAATTGGCAGAATATCTTCTTTTTCTTGAACCGCAAACATAAGCTGATTCTCCGTTAATTGTTCTTGTTTTCAATGACTTTTTAATATTTGGATTATACGTGTTATGCGTTCGTTGCCGGTTCCATGAAAATATTTATTGCAGTTTTGTTTGGAAATACATCTTTAAGTGGGCTACAAGGAGTCTTGCTGAGTTCAATTGATAATTCCTCAAATGTTCCACGTTGCGACGCCGCGATGAACGAAGTGCTGAGCACATGGCGCCGCAACGACCAAGGCTATCCGCAGTTAATTTGCGATTATTTTGTTCTCAATCTCATATATAATATTACATAACTCTCAATAAATCCAATATTTTTTCAATCACTTCAACCAACCGAGCAAATTAATTGCGGACTAGCCTATGTTAGATGCAGTACAGCGCATTATTGTATTATAAAATATGTTATTAAAGAACTAATCAATATTATTGGAATAATAAAAACCCAACCAATAGTAAATGTTTTTATTATATGTATTTTCATTGTTTCTAATGTAGTTTTAGATGGAATATTAAGAAATGATGGTCTAATCTTTCCAATTAATAATAAATCAATAAATAATGAATCAAATAATACAAGTAATATAATCAGTGATGATGTTCCTGTAACAATTTCTAAAAAGGTGGAATTGGCATTAAATGAAAATACTTGGAATATGATAAAGAATGAAATCATAAGTATAAAGACTATTGCTATTATTAGAAATCCAAAAATAGATTGTTTTTTCTGTAAGTGCCCAGAAGAATCTCGCGTTTCATGAACTAATCCGGTTCGATATACAGTAATGGTTAAAATCAACAACAAAAAACATCCAATTAAGAAAAATATAATTATCCATGTAACCATTTATTTCTTCCTTATGAATCAATGCGTCGTATTGCATCTAACACGGCGCGGGAACGATGCAGTGCGTGAGCACGAACGCCATTTTTTGGCGTGCGAGCGCAACGCACGCATTTTCATTGTTCCTGCAGTTGTGCGCCGTTCGCTGAGCGAACGGAATCTTTCGCACAACAAGGGCGAAGCCCGCGTCACAACGTTTCAGCAATATGCGCAGTGCGGGTTTTCGAAGTAATCACCTGTCAAATCGTTGTATATTATTGTAATATCCATTGTTCAAATATAGTAATATTGCCCGCATTGCGTATGATCGCTTGTTGTGCGCAGTAATACTTCATTCATTTCTAAAATAATTTAGGAAGATATTTACTAACATTTTTGCAATAGACATTCCATTCATCTCCAAACATTTCTTCTAATTTTTTTGCTTCGGTATCAACTTTATAATTATATCCATA
>CAZYAM010000152.1:0-4432 GCA_964645575.1 uncultured Ignavibacteriaceae bacterium | reverse complement strand
TATTCCACACAACATTTTTGAAAGAAGTGTACAGCGACCTGACCGGCGAGCGCGGCGTACTGATGGGTGCGCTTGCAGGCCTTATGCAGGCGCAGTATGACGTGCTTCGCAAAAACGGCCATTCACCGTCGGAGGCATTCAATGAGACAGCCGAAGAACTGACACAGAGTCTAATACGGCTTGTCGATGAGAACGGAATGGACTGGATGTATTCGAACTGCTCTGTTACTGCACAGCATGGCGCACTCAAATGGAGGCCGATTTTCCGTAAAGCGAATCTGCCTGTATTTGAGAAGTTGTATAAATCAGTTAAAAGCGGCCAGGAAACGCGTGAAGTGATCCGTGACTGCGGAGGAAAGAATTATCAAAAGTATTTGGCAAAAAAACTGGGAGAAATTCATAATTCCGAAATGTGGCGCACAGGCGCTGCCGTTCGCGCGCTTCGTCCTAAAGAAAAAGCGAGAGTTATTACAAAGAAAGTCAAAGGAGTTAGCGGCAGAGGACAGAATTAGGAAATCATCATAACTTAAACATAGACCAGTAAAGGATTGTCTATGCAACAAATATTTTTATATGATACGACATTGCGCGACGGTACGCAAGCAGAGGATATATCCTTTTCTGCCGAAGATAAAATAAAGATAGCAAAACGGCTTGATTCGTTCGGTGTAACGTATATCGAAGGCGGCTGGCCGGGCTCGAATCCGAAGGATATGGAATTCTTCGAACGCGCAAGGGCGATAAAATTCAAGCATGCAAAAATTGCGGCATTCGGATCGACGCGGCGCGCAAAAAATCCAGTTGAAAAGGACGAGAATATTCGTGCACTGCTCGATGCGCAAACACCCGTGGTAACGATTTTCGGCAAGACGTGGCTGCTGCATGTGAAACAGGCGCTGCAGATTTCACCGGAAGAGAATTTAACGCTTATAGCAGATTCCGTTGCATATTTGAAAAAGCATGGAAAAGAAGTTATCTACGATGCAGAACATTTTTTCGACGGATACAAACAGGATAAAGAGTATGCGCTGAAGACATTGAACGCCGCTGCGGAAGGAGGCGCCGAAATCCTTATTCTCTGCGATACCAACGGCGGCACAATGCCGTGGCAGGTAGCGGAAATAGTGTGTGAAGTCAAGAAAAGTATATCGACTCCGCTTGGTATTCACACGCACAACGATTCCGAAACAGCGGTTGCAAGTACATTACAGGCAGTACGCGAAGGATGCATTCAGGTGCAAGGAACAATTAACGGTTACGGTGAACGCTGCGGAAATGCAAATTTGTGCTCTATAATACCTGATCTTCAATTAAAGATGGGGTATAGATGCGTTTCAGACGAACAGCTGCTGCATCTCACGAGTGTCTCGCGCTATGTAAGTGAACTGGCAAATATGAAACACCAGAAGAATCTTCCGTTTGTCGGCGAAAGTGCATTTGCTCATAAAGGCGGCGTTCATGTAAGTGCGGTAATGAAAACTGCACTCACCTACGAACATATCGTTCCGGAATCGGTCGGAGGTGTCCGCAGGGTCTTGATTTCAGATCTTTCCGGCCGAAGCAACATAATCTTTAAAGCAAAAGAATTAGGCGTGGAACTTAACGAGAAATCTCCGGCCGTGCAGAAAATTGTGAACGAAATCAAAGAAATGGAACATTACGGCTATAGTTATGAAGATGCGGAAGGATCGTTTGAACTGATGGTGAAACGTCACACCGGAGAAATGAAACATTTCTTCGATTTAGAACGATTCAAGGTCAGTATTCAAAAAGACAGTCTTGAAAAGGATGCCCGTTCCGAAGCGCTGATAAAAATTCGTGTCGGCGATGAGACTGAAATCACAGCCGCCGAAGGAGACGGGCCGGTCAATGCATTGGATCTGGCGCTGCGAAAGGCGCTCGAAAAGTTTTATCCGGAACTTAGTCAAATTCATCTGACGGATTATAAGGTGCGTGTTCTTGATACACAAAGTGCAACAGCAGCAAAAGTGCGCGTTCTGATAGAAACTAAGGATGGTAAAACTTCATGGAATACGGTCGGCGTATCTCCGGATGTGGTCGAAGCAAGCTGGAAGGCGTTAGTCGACTCAATATCTTATCATTTGTTAAAACATAAGTCAAAAAGCGCTCATTGATATGAGAGATCTTTAGTAAAAAGGAAATCGTTCAATGATTATTGTGATGAAAGCCGGCGCGAGCCGGCAGCAAATCGAACATATCTTTGATAAGGTAAAGGAACTTGGATTCAAAGTTCATCCTATCTATGGTGAGCTGCGTACGGTCATTGCATGTGTAGGTGACGAGCGTGGTAAATTTCGTTTACAGGAACTTGATTCTCTCGATGGAGTTGAAAACGTTGTTCCGATATTAAAACCGTTTAAACTTGCCAGCAGCGAGTGGCATGGTTCGCGGACTACGATAGCAATTCCTGCACACAGTGGAAGCGGTAATCCACCGGTTATAATTGGCGGCGATCATTTTGTCGTTATGGCAGGCCCCTGCTCGGTCGAAAGCCGGGAACAAATATTACTATCTGCAGAACAGGTCAAGAAAGCGGGCGCAAAGGTGCTGCGCGGAGGGGCATTTAAACCGCGGACATCGCCGTATAGTTTTCAGGGATTAGAAGAAGAAGGATTGAAGCTTCTTGCTGAAGCACGGGAAAAGACAGGTCTGTTGATTATAACGGAAGTCATTACTCCAACCGATGTCGCGTTGGTTAGCGAGTATGCCGATATTCTTCAAATCGGTGCACGCAATATGCAGAATTTTGTTTTACTGAAAGAAGTCGGCAAACTGAAGAAACCGGTTTTACTCAAGCGCGGGCAATCGAGCACAATAAAAGAACTGTTAATGTCGGCGGAGTATATTATGTCGCAGGGAAATGAACAGGTTATACTTTGCGAACGCGGAATCAGGACATTTGAAGACTACACACGAAATACATTTGATCTTTCTGCGGTACCTGCGTTGAAAGAATTAAGCCATTTGCCTGTTATTGCCGATCCGAGTCATGGAACAGGCGTACGGAGTCTTGTTACGCCCATGGCGAAAGCGGCGATTGCTGCCGGTGCCGACGGATTAATTATCGAAGTACATCCGAATCCGGAAGAGGCTTTTTCAGACGGAGCGCAGTCGCTTACGCCGGATCAGTTTGCTGTTATGATGGACTGGGTTCGTAAACTTGTGAATATTGAAAATAGAAAGATATAGGAGAGTTTTATCATGGAAGACCGCGTATTCATATTTGACACAACGCTGCGTGATGGTGAACAGTCGCCCGGCTGCAGCATGAACATTGAAGAAAAACTGCGCCTGGCTCGACAGCTCCAATTACTATGTGTCGATGTCATTGAAGCGGGATTTCCTATCGCATCCGTAGGCGACTTTGAAGCTGTGAAACTGATCGCGGAAAAAATTAAAACCTGTACTATTGCAGCACTTGCACGTGCAGTAAAACCCGATATTGACCGTGCTTGGAAAGCAATTTGTGAAGCTGCAAAACCGCGAATTCATACTTTTATAGCAACCTCAGATCTGCATCTGAAATACAAGCTGAAGAAATCACGCGAGCAGGTTCTTCAGGAGGCTGTATGGGCTGTTCAATATTCGAAATCATTATGCAATGAAGTGGAATTCTCGTGCGAAGATGCTTCCAGGAGTGATATCAATTATCTTTGTCAAGTCATAGAAGCCGTAATTAAAGCCGGTGCAACAATTATCAATCTTCCAGATACTGTTGGATATGCTATTCCTGATGAATACGGCGCGATGTTTAAAGCTGTTAGCGAACGAGTTCCGAATATTCGATCTGTTATTCTCAGTTCGCATTGTCATAACGACCTCGGGCTGGCGGTCGCTAATTCCATAGCTGCAGTTCAGAATGGTGCGCGCCAAGTTGAATGCACTCTTAACGGTATCGGCGAGCGTGCGGGAAATGCATCGCTGGAAGAAATTGTAATGGCGATTAAAACGCGGCATGAAAAACTCGGTTTAACAACAAATATTAATACCGAAGAGATTTACAAATCAAGCAAGCTGCTGAGCAGTCTTACGGGAATGATGGTTCAACGAAATAAGGCAATCGTCGGTGCAAATGCATTCGCACATGAAGCCGGTATCCATCAGGATGGAGTGCTTAAAAGCCCGATTACGTATGAAATTATGACACCGCAGTCTGTCGGAATCAAGCACAGCACCTTAGTGCTCGGAAAGCATTCCGGACGGCATGCATTGAAGCAGCGTTATGCAGAGCTTGGATACAAGTTGTCGGATGAAGAACTTCAAAGTGCATATAAGCTTTTTTGCTCGATTGCTGATCAGAAGAAAGAAATTTTTGACGAGGATCTTGAGACAATTCTTGAATCGGGTGTTAGTTCGACAGAAGAAGTGTATCACCTGGTCAACCTTCAGATTACAAGTGGTACTAATCTGC
>CAZYAM010000151.1:0-4487 GCA_964645575.1 uncultured Ignavibacteriaceae bacterium | reverse complement strand
TCTGTTGTATGTTGAACCAGTTTGTTGGTCATTATCTATACTGAATTTTGCAACTTTTGACTCGGATTTTCATTAAAAAGACACTAACCTTTTTCAGACACCAGAAATAGAAATTTATGGAAAATAAGCACATAGATCTTTCGGCGCTTCGTATCAGTAGAAATAAGGAACAACAGGACGGCCCGCCAAAAAAGACAGGCACATATATTGGAATCACTGTCAGCGTAATTATAATTATTATTGGAGGTGTTTATCTTTATCAGATATTATTTACACCGGCGATCGAAGTAACTTTGACTACAGTTTCCTGGACTTCTCCAGCCCAGTCGAATGCTGTACTCACGGCAAGTGGATATGTCGTTGCACAAAGGAAAGCTGCAATCGCTTCAAAGGGAACCGGCCGGCTTGTATATCTTGGAGTTGTAGAAGGAGATCGCGTAAAGAAAAATCAAATTATTGCTCGGCTTGAAGATTCCGATGTTCGCGCTTCATTGGAACAAGCTCGGGCAAATCTGCGTTTGAATGAAGCCGACCTGAAAGATGCCCAGCAATCCCTTACCCGTCAGAAATCATTATTGGATAAAGGACTGGCGAATCAAGCGGAATATGATGGAGCTGATGCCCGCTTACAACGCGTCCTTGCGAGTATTGAAGTAGCAAAAGCGATGCTGACATCTGCAGAGGTATCGTTGGAAAACACATGTATTCGTGCGCCGTTCGATGGAACCGTTTTAGCCAAGAATGCAGATATAGGGGAAATGGTCGTACCGATGGCGGCAAGTGTCGGTTCGAAATCGGCTGTCGTTACAATCGCCGATATGACATCGTTGCAAGTGGAAGCAGATGTGTCCGAATCCAATATTGAGCACATTAAGCCTGATCAACCGTGTGAAATAACGCTCGATGCATATCCTCAGGTTCGCTATCAAGGATGTGTGGCAAAAATTGTTCCGACAGCAGATCGTGCAAAAGCAACTGTAATGGTAAAAGTTGCATTTAAATCATACGACAGCAGAGTATTGCCGGAAATGGGGGCAAAAGTGCTGTATTTAACAAAAGCATCTGATGCCGCTGCATCGATAGAAAAACCGTGTTTAACTATTCCGGTATCTGCTGTTGTCGAACGCGATGGTAAAAAAATCGTATATCGTGTAACAGACAATAAAGCAGCTTCCGTTACGGTTACCATCGGCCGTACAATGGGAACACGTGTTGAAATTTTAAGCGGCCTTACTTGCGGAGAAAAGGTAATCAATAAGGTTGATGACACAATAAATGATGGAGTGAAAGTAAAAGTTGCATGAAAATCTTAAGATAATTATTCAAGGATAAAAACAATGTCAAATCCAATAATCCAGGTTCAAAATATATCCAAATCCTATTGGCGGGATAGTCTGGAAGTCCCCGTTCTCAATGGTATTTCCATCGATGTTCAAGAAGGAGAGTTTTTAGGACTGATGGGACCTTCGGGCTCCGGTAAAACAACATTATTGAATCTTATTGCCGGTATCGATCGCCCAAGCAAAGGTAATGTTATAGTAGGCGGCACCGATATAACAAAGCTGAGCGAATCAAACTTAGCGAAATGGCGGTCGCATAATGTCGGCTTTGTTTTTCAATTCTATAATCTCCTGCCTGTTCTTACTGCTTTTGAAAACGTGGAACTTCCGCTGTTACTTACATCGCTTTCGAAATCAGAGCGAAAAAAACATGTAAACCTTGTGCTCGATGTTGTCGGACTTGGAGACCGTGTTCATTATTATCCTAAACAACTTTCCGGCGGCCAGGAGCAGCGTGTGGCGATAGCACGTGCTATAGTTACCGATCCTACACTTCTTGTAGCTGACGAACCCACCGGCGATCTGGATAAACGATCTGCCGAAGAAATAATGACGCTGCTTGAACGGTTAAATAGTGAATTCAAGAAAACGATTGTGATGGTCACACACGACCCGCGCGCTGTAGAAAAAGCAAAGGTCGTCCATCATCTTGATAAAGGCGAATTATCCTAGGAGAGCCTTATGAAAGTATTCAAGCTCATATTTAAAAATGCGCTCCGGCATAAATTACGTACGTTTCTCACCATAATTGGCCTGGCAGTTGCGGTTTTGGCTTTTGGTGTTTTAAGAACTGTAGTTGATATGTGGGATGAGGGTGTTAATGCCGCCGCAGTCGATCGCCTTATTGTGCGCCAGTCGGTTTCTTTTATATTCCCGCTTCCATATTCGTACTGCGCAAAGATCGAGAAAGTTCACGGGGTTGAAAGTGTCTCCTTTGCAGACTGGTTTCAGGGTGTATACATTGACAAGAATAACTTCTTTACCCGTGTGGCTGTTGATCCAGAGACATATTTTAATGTCTATTCAGAATTTTTGATCAGTCCTGAAGAATTAGAAACCTTCAAAAAAGAGCGCAATTCCTGTATAGTCGGTTCCGGAATAGCTAAACAATTCGGATTCAAAATCGGAGATGTTATTCCGCTTGAAGGAGATATTTATCCCGGGCATTGGGAATTTGTAGTCCGCGGTATTTATCAGGGCCGTGAAAAAGCAACGGATATTACACAAATGGTTTTTCATTGGACAAATGTGGATGAACGGATGAGGCAGGAAATGCCCGGCAGAGCGGGACAGGTCGGCTGGTTCATTGTTAAAATTAAGAATCCGTCGCAAGCGGCTGCTATTTCAGAAGAGATTGATGCACTGTTTATAAATTCATCGGATGCAACGAAGACGGAAACCGAACGGGCATTTACACAGAATTTTATTTCAGGACTTAATTCTCTGCTCATGGCAATGAATTTTGTATCATTTGTTATTATCGGCATTATTATGCTTGTGCTTGGCAACACGATGATTATGTCTGCCCGCGAAAGAACGCGTGAGTATGCAGTATTCAAAACACTCGGTTTCTCCGCCGGGCATCTTGTCGGATTGATTCTCGGCGAGTCGCTTCTTATTGCATCGCTTGGCGCCGGTCTTGGCGTGTTGCTGACATATCCGATTGTTGCAGGAATTGAAGCTGTTCTGCCGAAAGGAATTTTCCCGTTCTTCTATATTACTCCGACTACGCTTATTCTTGCAGCAGGAGCAGCTTTGTTCATCGGTCTAGTTGCATCTATTTTTCCGATTCAGCGGGCGCTTCGTACAAGAGTTGTGGATGGACTTAGGTTTGCAGGATAATATTAGAATACAGAATTTAAAATGAAGAAGACAAAATTTTGGAGAATTAGAAATATGGAGATTGTTCAGCTTTACGAACTCTCCTCGATGAGTCCAGCAAGCTAATCTATGCTTATTCAAAAAGTATTCTGTCTTCTGTCTCCTGAATTCTGTAAACTTATTTATGATAAAGGATTAACAAATGAAGATTCCATTTAAATATACATTAAGAAATTTTAAATCGCGGAAGTTAACGACCGCAATTACAGTAGCAGGTATTGCCATGGTTGTTTTTGTTTTTGCCGCGGTATTAATGATGGCATACGGAATACAGAAAACTCTGGTTACGACAGGTTGTCCTGATAATGTGATTGTTGCGCGGAAATCTGCGAACGGCGAAATCTCGAGCATCGTAGTTCGCGATGATTACAATACAGTCCTGACTCTTCCGCACATTGCCAAAGCTGAAGACGGAAAACAACTCGTAAGCGGTGAAACAGTTGTTGTTATAAATCTTCATAAACGCTCCGGCGGTTTGAGTAATGTTTCTGTCCGCGGAGTTGCGCAGAAAGCATTTGACCTGCGGCCGCAAGTTCATATTACCGAAGGATGTATGTTCAAACCCGGTTCACGTGAAATTATTGCCGGATCATCGATTAGAGAGCATTTTCTAGGTGCGGATCTCGGCAGTACTGTAAAGTTCGGCGGCGATACGTGGACAATTGTCGGATATTTCGAAGCCGGAGGAAGCGGATTCGATTCTGAAATGTGGGGAGATAATGAACAATTACAGGATGCATTTAACAGGCAGGGCGGCTATTCGACCGTAACACTCAAACTTGATGATCCGAATTCATTCAGCGCTTTTAAAGCAGCGTTCGAAAGTGAACCGAGACTACAGCAATTCGAGCCAAAAATTGAACAAAAGTATTTTCAAGAGCAGTCGGAAGGTATGGCACTTTTTATACGCATTCTTGGGATTTTTATTACCGTCATTTTCTCGTTCGGTGCAACGATCGGAGCCATGATAACGATGTATGCCGCTGTTGCAAACCGCATAGTAGAAGTTGGGACGTTACGAGCTCTTGGATTTCGAAGGCGCAGTGTACTTTCAGCATTTCTGATGGAATCAATTGCAATTTCACTAATTGGTGGATTTGTTGGTTTGTTTTTAGCGTCGTTTCTTCAGTTCTTCTCGCTTTCCATGCTGAATTTCAGTTCGTTTGCCGAACTGCAATTTTCCTTTGCGCTTTCACCTTCTATTATTATATGGTCGCTGGGCTTTTCACTTTTCATGGGATTTGCCGGCGGATTTCTGCCTGCAGC
>CAZYAM010000150.1:0-4763 GCA_964645575.1 uncultured Ignavibacteriaceae bacterium | reverse complement strand
AATATTTTTATTATTACTTTGGATTCTTTTTCTGCATCGCTTGTTTAAAAAATTCTCCGCTTTTTGTCAGTTTGAATGGAGTCCAGGACTCAACCAATCTTGGGAACCATTCCGGATCAAACACCCAGCATACCCAGCTGATTTCTCGTTCTTCTAAATACGAAATTATTTCTTTCCCGTACTCGCCGTTATCCTCCCATTCCCTCGTTCCAAACGTAAATCCGAATTCCGTTGCTATAACCGGATAGCGGTCTGCAGCAAAACCGAAAGCTTCGTCCCATTTCGGGAAATAAGGCCTTTTACATTTATTCGCATATGGATGAGTTACATAACCTATTCCTTCCGCTTCTATCGGCTCAATATGAAGCGGTGTTAAATCATACGCCCAGTCAAAACTCGCCACTAGCGGGATTTTTTCAGTATCATATGCCCGGATCAGACGAATAATATTTTCATTGATCTTTTTCCATTCACTCCATGGCATACTGCCCAGTTTGCCGAAAAAAAGTGTCGGTTCGTTGAAGAGTTCATAAAATGCAACCGTATTATTTCCTTTAAAATGATCGGCAATAGTACGCCAGAATTCATATGTCTCCTGACGCGTTGTATTATATACGGGATTCTGAAACAATTCCATACCAAGATTACCAATCGAATGCCAATCGATGATTATATACATTTCAAGTTCTGTACACCAATTAACCGCCTGATCAAGCAGCTTAAGATATTTTTCAGGTGTACGCATCCGCCATGGAACAGGATGAACCGGAATACGCACTATTGTAGCGCCGAATTCTTTTACGTGGATAAATATCTCTTTATTCCATTTCTTTTCCTGCTCGAGCTTATCCGGATCTGCAATCGACGTGCCTCTGAAGACAATAGTATCACCCGAAGCAGTAATAAACCTGTTTCCTTTTACCTTTATAAGCGGAAGTTTCTTTGCGTCGGGATTTTCTACCGGTTTTCTCATATTCTGATCGGTGAACCAGTCAAAATACTTTGTCTCTTTTTGTTTTTGCTGGGCATCTGCAATTAACGCCAAGCAGATTGTTAAAAACAAGATTAATAATGCATTTGCTCTATTATTCAAGATTACCTCTTTCAAGATTCAGTTCATTTTTTTCTTTCATAATGAAAAATTTTTTAAGGTGCACTTCAGGCACTCTTATATATTAGTCTACATTTTTCCTTAATCTTAGAACGACTACATCGTGCACCGGAATCACTGCCTGAAAGATGCTCTTAGTAGTACCTATTTCTTTCTTCTCCCACAGATTCCTGATGGAATAGACAGTTATTCCAGGATCAAGCGCCCAGCGTGAGACAGGATCGGTTATGACATTCTTCGACCAGTCAAAAATCATTTCACGTGGTATTGTAGAACGATTTAAAAAACATACCGCCCAATCTCCTTTTGCAAGCGGTTTCACCCATACTTCGAGATCATCTTTCGCATCATATCTAAAACCCTGAATACCCAGAAGATCCTGGTCAATAGCAATCATTTCCACGTTGGTGAGAATCTCAATTGTCTCCTTCTTCATATTACGTAAATCATTTCCCGCAATGAGTGGAGCAGCCATCATACACCAGAGAGAAAAATGCGCACGGTCTTCATTTAGAGACATCGATTTTCCGACTTCCAGCATATCGGGATCATTCCAGTGATCCGGACCCGCATATTGGCGAATATCTTTTCTCATTTCCACAATTTTCATAATTCCCCATGACGACCATGTGCCGTGATTTACTTCGCAATCGAAACAATCCGTAATATCTCCGGTAGTACGCCACAGGTGTCCGACATCCTTCCCCCATTCCCATGCCTTTGTATCGCCCCATTCACATATACTGAACACAACCGGCCTGCCTGCAGCAAATAACGCATCACGCATAGTCGTGTATGCAACTACCGAATTCAGTCCGGTGTTATTGCACCAATCATACTTCAAATAGTCAACACCCCACTGAGCATATGTACGCGCATCTTGATACTCATGATCACGGCTTCCCGGCCTTCCAGCACATGTCTTTTCTCCTGCACAGGAATAAATACCGAGCTTTAATCCTCTTATGTGAATGTAATCGGCAAGCGCTTTCATTCCTGAAGGAAATCTCTGCGAATCCGGATGAATAAATCCCAAACTATCCCGCATGCCATGCCAGCAATCATCGATTATAATATATCTGTATCCTACATCCATCATACCGCTCGAAACCATCGCATCGGCCATTTCTCGTATCAAGCCTTCATTAACATCACAACCGAATGTATTCCAGCTATTCCATCCCATAGGTGGTGTAAGCGCTAATCCTTCAAATTTCTGGGCATAGAGCAGCCCTGATAGCAACATAAGAAGTGCGATCACAAGCAGACAATAAAGTTTCATATTTACTCTTGTTTGCATTGGATTTTTAGATAAATTATTATTTTTCTTAAATACTAATTTCTACTGCATTATTCCTGCCAATCATCTGTTCGAAACGATGATGCCGGTAATCCGGCTTTATTGAACAACGTACCTGCCTCTATGTTATCCCATGCATATCGAACAGAAACCGGCTTAGCAATTTCTGGATGCGATACTACAAGAGTTTTTCCCCGGACTTTGACTTCTGCTTTTTTAAACACTTTATCCTCTCCGGCAATCAGGAAGTTATACGCGCCGTTTACCGGTTTAAGCACAAGGCCTCTGTCCGCATAATCGAATGAAAGAATAATTTTTCCTTTTATTACTTTCATAGATTTATATAACGGTCCGGAAAAAGGAACTTTCTTTTTATAATCCTTTGCCAGTGCCCAGTAAGCCAGGCGTTTTCCAAGTTCTTCCTTATTTGCAGGATGGATATTCTTCGGGTTGCCTATATCGAGCGTGACTACCATACCGGTATTCTTTACTGATAATGTCTGCAGCTGCGCTTCACGCAAAAGCTGTGATTTTGAATTTACACCATAATCATATGGAGCAATCTGAACAAAATAGAATGGAAAATCACCGCATCGAAAATCTTTTCGCCAGTTGTCTATAAGAGTGGAGAGAAGTTTTTTATATTTCATCGGATTGCCAACATTGTTCTCTCCTTGGTACCAAATTACACCTTTGATGGTAAATGGAATAAGTGGATAAATCATACCATTGAAAAGTGAAGTTGGAGTATCTTTTGAAAAATTCATAGGTAATTTTGGCCGTTTTGAAAATTCATTGCCGTTAGATCCGTAACTGTAAAGAACGTCCTCACGATACTCCGCTACCGGCAGATATTTCCAGTTTCCATTCAGCGATATCCCGGTACTAACATCATCTTTATAAAGAGTTAAATTTTTACCTCTGCCGTATATGCCGCCCCCACCTTGATTGTCGATGACCCGAACAGCGATAGTCAGTAACGAATCCCTTGTGATTGAACCTGCGACTTTGTAAATACGATCAACTTGCCAATAACCTACGTCAATGTACTTGCCTATCAGTTGACCGTTTATAAATGTTTCATCCATATCATCGATAGGGCCAAGCTGAAGTGTCAGATCTTTCCCTTTCCATTCTGCGGGAATCACTACTTGTTTGCGGAACCAAACAACTCCGTCAAAATCGCCTAAGGATGTCTGCTCCCAAAATATCGGCAGTTTCATTTCCTGCCAGGCACTATCATTAAAATTGGGTGCTGCACAATTCTCATCTTCAAATTTCAGACCTTCCCACTTCCGCTGTGGATCTCGTTCGCTCAAATTGATGCTCGGATGCTGTACTATCCATTGGTTGAGTAAACGGACACTATCTTCACATACATCAAGCTTCTTCAATGACTCTGCGTATTCTTGAAATGGTTGGAGGGCTTCTTTACTCATCCAGGATTCGATAAATGTACCTCCATAACTCGAGTTGATAAGACCGATCGGTACTTTAAGATAATTTCGAAGCGTCTTACCAAAATGATATGCAGTTGCACTAAAAGGTCTTACATCCAAAGGAGAACACTCTATCCATTTTCCTGTACAGCTATCACTCGGACTTGCTTCAACAGAATGTTTAACAGTAAATAAGCGTATTGACGGATATAGCGATGCTTCAATTTCATTTGCACTATTCATAATCGTATCTGCAGGAGGCCATCCTTCCAACGGCATTTCCATATTTGACTGCCCGGAACATAACCAGACTTCTCCTGTTAAAATATTTCTCACAACTAGAAGAGAATTACCCTGGCGGACAGAAATCTGGAATGGTCCTCCCGCTTTTGGCGTAGCTATAACTGCTTTCCAACGGCCGTTTGCATCTGCAGTCGCCGATACAGTCTTTCCCCATGAAGTCTTAACAGTTACGTTTTCTCCGGGAGTTCCCTTGCCCCAAACAGGCACCAACTGCTGTTGCTGGAGAACCATATTATCTTGAAATAATGGAGCCAGTTGTAATAAATTCGTCTGAGCAAAAAGACAAACATAGAATAGTAAATTCATTACAACAAATGAGATTAATCTATAGAAGGTATTATTGACATTTTTACCCATTCTTAATTTATCCATATTTTTCTCCTGAAAATTATTTAATCCTGATTTTCCCCTCCTAATAAACAAAGAACTTGCCAATAAAGCTATATTCAATTTTAGTTTTTTTCTTAATTATTGCATAAAAAAACAAAAATATATTTCAAATTTATCAATTCTATTACGAGTTATTGAATTTCTAATTTCATATGAATGGACACGCTTGTCCAAAATAAGTATTTTAATCAAATGACCTACGAAAAATATGGATGTAAAA
>CAZYAM010000149.1:0-4856 GCA_964645575.1 uncultured Ignavibacteriaceae bacterium | reverse complement strand
TCGATAAGCTGATGAAATAATACTCCGTAATTATTTTGGAAAACTTCCGAAGTTTTCTTTTGTAGAGTCCGGTCACCGACCGGACTTTTTTATAATCCGATCTGATGATCGGATTCTACGTTAAGAGAAACTTCCGAAGTCTCTCAATTCTGATTGCAATCCCGGCAACTATATCTGAATATATAAATAGTCATTGTTAGACTCGGTCTTGTTTAGTATATTTTTACGACTAATAAAAGGAGATACCTATGAAGTATTTTTCATTTACGCTCATCGTTGTTTTATTGCTCAGTTTATCCGGATGTGCCGGTGCTTCGATACCGGGTAAAAACGGCGGCATTTCACCGAGATTCCGTGTACAAAATACTTGTAAAACAGATGCAATCCTTCAGATCAAAACCTCAGGAGGCAATACAATCAATATCAACAATGTCGCTCCGGGAACTATCTCGGCTTACCAGGAAGTTGCGCCGGGCATAGTGGAAGTCACGATAATGATTCAGGGCGACAGTAATAATCCTTATATAGGCACTTTCGTGGCAGTATATAATCAAACTTTCACTATCGTAGTTAAGCAAACAACGCCGCCAAGTGTTACCGTAGTATCTCCATAGAGAAATATTATTACAATCCAATGTTGTGCATGGAAGTTTCACATTCCTTGGCAGCAGCATTAAACAGTTGAATGGCATACAACAAGAATATATATTGTGAGTAAGAAAATCAATTTATGAGGTGCAATTCTTAAACAATAAAAAGGAGAGGGATTATGATTTGTCCTTCATGCAATCAAAAAGCATCGTCATTTCTGCGGAACTCTTTCACTTTACAGGGTGTAACCCTGATGCAGTCGTTTAAAGGGCTGTTAAGATGCAGTAACTGCAAAACTCTTTTATATGTCTCCAAATATAAAAGACAGCTGTGGTATTTGTTCGGCGGAATGGTGTTTCTAATAACTCTTATGATGGTTTTAGCAGACCGGCTTTATTATACTTTTGGGATCGTAATAACATACTGGATAGTAATATGGATATTGTTTATCCTGGTTTTTATGTTCGGCATGTGGAGATATGCGATTCTTAAGAAGGCTGATGAGGAAAAAGCATAAACTGTATAATTGAACGTGTAATTGTAACAGGCCTCCGACACTCATTTTTTCTGAGGTCGATAAAAGGATTTAATAAATTCGATCGATTTCGCAGTCTTAGAGAAAAGAAGAACCTGCTTAAAAATAAATATATTCCATGGAGGCATGAACAAAATGCCTAAAACAATGTTCAGATATGTGTTAATGACAGCCGCTCTTTTTCAAATCACCAATATAACTTCATCGGCATGTACAAGCTTTGTCATTTATTCTACAAATATATATTATGGAATGAACTTCGATTGGCCGGATACGGAAATGAAATATTGTATCGAGAAAAGCGGCAGCATAAAATATTTTCATTTTCAATTTGTTAAATACGGCTATTTCAGCACGACAGCCGGTATGAATGAAAGAGGAATATTCAGTTCTATCCAGATGTTGCATCCTGAAGTATCTTCATGGACGACAAACGGGATAAACTTATGGGATGTGTTTCCCTGGATGATGTCCGGTGCAGATAGTGCCAATACCTTACTTACTTATCTTAACGGGACAAATGAAAAGATCATCCATATATATGGGACAACGCTGCATGATATATTCGCTGATAAATTCGGCAAAGCATTTGTGCTGGAGGTAGGGGAAAACGATAATAAGGTTACGAACGCTGAAAATGGAATGCTGGTTATGACAAACTTCGAAAACCATAAATTTATCGGTGAAAATTATCAAAACGTATATGGAACGGGTGCGGACAGGTATAAAGCTGCATATGAACATATATTGCAGAACAAGGCAAATTTTGACTTCAATGATGGGATGGAAACTCTGAAAAGGTCTGTTCAAACCTCCTCAAGCACTTATCCGACACAGTGTTCGATGTTATTTGATCCCGGAAACAATTCAATATATATCGTGATAAGAAGAGATTTCAATAAAATATGGAAGCTGTCTCTGGATGACGAAACAATAGAGACGTATTCAGGATTTAATAATTATTCTAAATTCTCAATAGGTTCATCGGGTATATTAGCTTCTGAACTTTTAAATGCCGCATCATCTGTTGACTCAAGAAGACCTTTGCCGGATAATTATCAATTAAGTCAAAATTATCCAAATCCTTTTAATCCGACAACTAATTTCGAATATCGAATTCCGAATTCCGAATTTGTATCTTTAATAATCTACGACCTACTTGGCCGCAAAGTCACAACATTGGTTAATGGGACCCGGTCTCCCGGTATTCACACTGTCGAGTGGAACGGTACAAATTCAGCCGGACAGACGGTTAGCAGCGGAATATATTTTTGCCGATTACAGGCTGACGGATATACTCAAATAAAAAAATAACTTTGATAAAGTGATTTTCCAAGAATAAAATATCAGTGCAATGGAACAAGACACCGAGTTACGGGAATGACAGGATACTTTATGGCTAAGTTATAATAATATTTGGATAGGAGTAATATATGAATATACTTTATTTTTTACTTATCGGTCTTGTTGCAGGATGGCTTGCGGGTCAAATTATGAAAGGTAAGGGATTCGGCCTAGGCGGGAATCTTATTGTCGGATGCGTCGGAGCTTTAATCGGCGGATTTTTATTCGACATACTCGGTATATATACGCGCGGGCTTATCGGATCGCTTGTTGCAGCGCTTGCCGGAGCTCTCGTGCTTCTGTGGGTTATTAATCTTATTAAGAAAAAATAAATATACGGTTATTACGCCACTTTCTTTGAATGCGCAAAGAAAGTGGCAGCCACGAAGTGGTGGCTTCGCCAAAAGTCCCGCTTTACGGGATGCCGCATAATTTTATTTTTATGGCACGGCAAAACGCATGCGAAATCGAAAATGAGGGCACAAGAATGAATTGAGATTCCTGAAGTAATTAGAAATAAGTTTGCAGTAAGTATTGTACATATGTCAAAGATTTAACTTGGTTGTCTCATTTTACTGCGATCGATTTCGCGGACTCGATAAAAGATATCCACAAGTTGTTTAAAAAAGCAGATAGACTATATGTTTACTTTGCTTATTTAGAAGAACTACCTTACTTTAATACCTGAATCTGAATTACTCCCAAAAGGTATCATAATGAAAAGCATACTTTGCAGAAAGTCTATTATCCTTTTTTAGTTTATCTTATATCTGCAGTTTTCTTTAGACTTTCTTACTGTTAAATTCCGGGAAGAAAAACGGATGCTAGGAAAATTCGGCGACGAGTACCTTGCTTGTAAAAAGGAGGTACCACGATTTCTGCCATTTAAATTAAAAAAAAGAGAAGCATGACTGTCGTGATACGATTTATAATTCAATTGTCTTTATTATTTTTGATTGTAATCACTCTCCTGTTCGGTTATCAGTCAGAAGATATCCATTTAAAGATAGCTCAAGCTGCTATGAAGCAGGTCGGTGTGACTACCATATATGCCCCGGGTTACGTACGTCTTCGTTATCCCGGTGGAGATATTCCGATTGAACGGGGAGTCTGCGCGGATATCATAATCCGTGCTTTCCGGGAAATCGGTATCGATCTCCAGAAGGAAGTGCATGAAGACATGGCAAAGAATTTTAAAGAGTATCCAAAATTCTGGAAAATGAAAGCGCCGGATTCGAATATAGACCACCGCCGTGTGCCTAATCTTATGACTTTTTTTAAAAGACGCGGGAAAGCACTGCAGCTTGATTCCGAATTTAAACCTGGTGATATTGTTGCGTGGCAGCTTGAACACGGCCTGTTTCACATCGGTATTGTCTATACGGAAATTGTACACGGCGGGAAACGATATTATATGATCCATAATATAGGGGCAGGCGCTCAAAAGGAAGACGTGCTTAACGAGTTTAAAATTATCGGACATTACCGATGGTGATAAAACGCTTCTTAATTACGCAATATAATTATCATTTTAAAAATTTCACTGAAAGAGGATACTTCATTCGTGCGTTTTCATGGTCAGGGTTTGAGGGATTTCTCTGTCACGTTGAAGCCGCAGGAAATTGCGATTATAGAAGCTCCATAATACTTGGATCATAGACGGATTTTTTATGAGTTAATATTTGAGTGAGAGGAAAACATGCAGCATAAACGTCAGGATCATGAACCGCCGCCTGTAATTGCACGGCAGGGTTGGCGATATCATCATTTGGGAATTCCGACTAAAATTCCTCATCCGAATGAACGTTATATACCGCATTTAAAAATGCATGTTTCAGGTTTTGATACCAGTCCTTACGGTATCGAATGGATGCGTTTCGATCCGGATTGTCAGGTTTCTAAGCTCGTCAGAACGGTACCGCACATCGCTTTTGAAGTGGACGACCTTGATGAAGCGGTCGTCGGACTGACTCTGATAGGTGAAATAAGCTCGCCTTCCGAAGGAGTGAGAGTGGCTATGTTCATCGATGACGGTGCGCCTGTCGAACTTATAGAATTTTCAAGAAATAAAAGTGATATTATGTATGCCTGATGTATTTACGGGGATACAGCAAAATAAATAGGAAACTCAGAATGCAAAAAAATATTCCAGTACTGACCGTCAGCGGTATCACTCTCGCCGAGGCATATGAAAAGGCGCTTATCGAATTGTACCGGAACGGTATTTCGTTCAAAACGCAATATGATAAACCCGGCGATCCGCTCAGTATCGATTCCACAATGAACATAACTATTCTCGAACCTTTTAAGGATCCAATGATACACAGGGCCTTTCCCGGCGGGATAGAAAACTTAAGAGAGTATGTAATGGAATTGACCGGATTGA
>CAZYAM010000148.1:0-4953 GCA_964645575.1 uncultured Ignavibacteriaceae bacterium | reverse complement strand
AAAATGATGTAAAACTTATGGTAGGGCATATGGTGCGTCTCTCACCGCTTGTTATAAGGATAAAGGAGTTGATGAAATCGGGAACCATCGGCAGGATAATTTTTATCAAATCCGAATTTATCTACGACGGACGGCTTTCGCACAGGCGGTGGCTGGTCGATCCGAATATTGCGGGAGGCGGCCCTGTCTTTGATATAGGCGTGCATTGCCTGGATACTACCAGGTTTCTGCTTGATGATGAAATAGTCTCGGTTAAGAGTCAGCTCGATCCTGTTCATTCCTCAATTACAACTGAATCTACAGCACAGCTTGCTTTGAAATTTTCGAAGGGGACAACTGCAAGTATTTTTTGTTCTTATGCGGCTCCGATACGGCGAACTTTTATAGAGGTTATAGGTGAAAAAGGCATTCTCAGTGCGGAGAATTTTTCATGGAGCGCAAATACACTTATCTTAAAAGTTACGGTCGGCGAGAACGATAAGATCATAGAATCGCGTGAAGAAACGATCATTGTTCCGAACCTCTATGAAAAAGAAGTAACTCTTTTTTCGGAATGTATTTTGAATGATACTGCATCGCCTGTATCAGGCGAAGAAGGATTAAAGAATCAGCGTGTTCTGGATGCGGCAATAAAATAACGAAAGGTGCTGTCTTTTTCGGCAAATGTTGTTGTATCTTTACAATAACTGTTAAAGGATTACGCCAAATGAAACTCCCATCACTCAGACAACTTGTGAAAAATACGTCCGATACTTTTGGGCGATTTCCGTTCGCAATTTTATCGGCTGTTATCGGTACTGGCGCAGTATTAGTTATAATACAAAATGATTTTCATTCCTTTAAAGATGATATTGACTGGCTGTATAATATAAGTGCGGTTGCATTTCTCGGCATCTCGATTTTTACGGCTTTACAGCTTATTATAGAAAGGGAAAACTGGAAATATGGCCTTTCGCTTGCATCAAAACTAATCATATCGTGCCTCCTTGTTGTTTATTATTATCTTTTGCCTCAAAACATATTTGAATCAGAATCTGTGCATCTTATCCGTTATTTACTTTTCGCCATTATAGCACATCTTTTTGTCTCTATCGCACCATTTAAAGAACGGGGACATATTACAGGATTCTGGGAATTTAACAAATCACTTTTTCTCCGTTTTGTAACTGCAGCATTATATTCCAGTGTATTATATACGGGCCTGGCTATTGCTCTGTTGGCTATGGAAAATTTGTTTGCCATAGATATCAGAAGTGAACGGTATCTGCAATTGTGGTGGTTCATTTCAGGAATCTTCAATACATGGTTTTTTCTAAGCGGTGTTCCGCGGAGTGTCGATATTTCGGACGAAAATATCCGCTATCCAAAAGGATTAAAAGTCTTTACGCAATATGTCTTGATTCCCCTTGTGGCTGTATATGTCTGCATTCTATATGCATATATGGGTAAGATAATAATAGAGTGGGACTGGCCCAAAGGGTGGGTCGGATATTTGGTACTCGGTTTTTCAACAACGGGGATATTTTCACTGCTTCTTATTCATCCGATAAAAGACAGGATGGAAAATTCATGGATGTCGGCTGTATGGCGATGGTTCTATGTCGTTCTTCTGCCGCTGACGGTGTTGCTGCTGTTGGCAATATGGCGAAGGGCATCGGAATACGGTATCACCGAGCGCCGGTACTTTGTCATCGTATTGGGAGTGTGGCTTGCAGTAATTGCATTCTATTTTCTCACTAGCAAAACAAAAAGCATAAAAATTATTCCTATAAGCCTGTGTGTGATTGTATTACTGGTATCGTTCGGCCCGTGGGGAGCATTCAGTATTTCCGAGTCCAATCAGATGAAACGGCTTGAGGAAGTACTTGTAAAAAATAATTTACTTTCGAACAACAAAGTACAGAAAACAGAAGGTGATATTTCGTTTGCCGATGCTAGGCGGATAAGTTCTATTATACGTTATCTTGTGGAAACGCACGGTGTGAGCATTCTTCAACCATGGTTCAAAGAAAAGCTGGATACGATTCAAGCCGGTAGACAAGTAGACAGGTGGAACAAGCATCAGAGAAATGCAGAGGGTATAACGAAATTGCTCAGAGTGCGATATATAAACGAATGGGAGCGTCAGGAAAGTGAAGAACGAAGCAGAATTTACACATTTAAGTCGGATTCGCTGCGTGTTGTAACGCTCAATGAATATCACTATTTAATTCAGAATATTAAATTGAATTACACGAATAAAACGGCTGCGATCAGTCTTGGACCTGAGCGATGGGATATTTCTTTAATTGCTGATTCGGCGCAGCTGCTATGTGTGCCGTCTCATAACGCTGCTGCATGTTTTTCCATCGATTTGACGAAACGGCTCTCGATTCTCCTAAAAGATTACGCAACGTGCGAATATGGAAGCAATGCAGTACCGCAGGACTTGATGGTTGAAACGGCTATACACGGCAGAACGCGTATGCAGCTTTTTTTTCAGACTGTAAACGTGAGTGTAAAAGGAAAAAAAATAGCTCCCACCGCATTGACAATGGATATTATGATAGCAACAGGGAACGAAAGGAAATAATTTGTTTGTAAATTATCATAAAAATATTAATTTTTAAATAGCGATTATACCAAATAAATAACAATACCGGGAACCTTTCCAGCTTTTTAACGTCTATTATCATTCTTTCTATTTGTTTCTGTGGTATTAAAAAAAGCTGAAAGAAAAGAAATTCTTGAAAATGTGCTACATTTTTCATAAACTTAATGCACTCCAATTGACCGAGTAATCTTTGAACAACAAATTGTAAAAAACTATGGCTATAGCAGTACGAAACTTAACGAAATACTATGACACCGCGAAAGCGGTAGATAACATCTCATTCGATGTAAAAACCGGTGAAATTCTAGGTTTTTTAGGACCAAATGGAGCCGGAAAAACCACAACAATGAAGATTATCACCTGCTACATGCCGCCCACTTCAGGCACGGCGGAAGTAGAAGGATTTGATATTGCCGAGCATTCTTTTGAAGTCCGCAAGAAAATCGGTTATCTGCCGGAAATGAATCCGCTTTATCTTGATATGAACGTATTGGAATATCTTGATTACTTTGCGCATTTGCATGGAATGAAGGATGCTCTGTTAAGAAGCCGTTTAAAAGAGATGATCGATGTCTGTGGCATAGCTACGGTCAGGCATAAAGATATTGGCGAACTATCGAAAGGTTTTCGGCAGCGTGTGGGACTTGCACAGGCGATGATCCATGATCCTGAAGTTTTAATTCTTGATGAGCCTACCAGCGGCTTAGATCCGAATCAAATTGTGGAAATCCGCAATCTTATACGCCAGCTTGGCCGTGCAAAGACAGTTGTGCTTTCCACACACATACTCACAGAAGTGCAGGCAACATGTGACCATGTCATTATAGTAAATGACGGAGCGATTGTTGCCGATGGAACGCTGGAGCAGTTACAGCAGGATTTCCGCGGCTCTGAGAAGATATCGCTGGAATTAAAATTACCGGCCGGAATCATTGTTAATGCGATGATGGACATTTATCCGAAGTTTAAGGAAATTTCGCAGGTCGAGTCTGTAGAATACGGCGGTCAGGAGGGCGATATTCATAAATTCTCCATCCATACCGTCAAAGGAAGCGATATTCGCGAAGAAATTTTCAGGCGTGCAGTATCCGAAAATTGGGTATTGTTGGAAATGTCGCGCAAAGCTACAAGTTTAGAAGAGGTATTCCGCAAGTTAACAACTGCCGAATAACCGGTTATAATAATAATAGGTGCTCAAATATGAACAAAGTGAATAGTATTAAAGCGTTACCAAGTTTAAGCAATGCAAACATAATTTTCAGGAAAGAACTTCGTTCTTACTTCAATTCAGCTGTAGCTTATGTTGTTATTGTTGTGTTTCTGGCGATTATCGGTTGGGTGTATGTGAACAGTATTTTCCTGGTCAACATAGCATCGCTCCGGATGATGTTTGAATTGATACCGCTGGTATTCTTGTTTGTCGTGCCGGCAATTACAATGCGTTTGCTGGCTGAAGAGAAAAAGGCAGGAACAATAGAACTGCTTACTACCAAACCGCTTCACGATTGGGAAATTGTCGTAGGCAAGTTTTTTGCTGCCTGGGCACTTATCGGCCTGGCGCTCCTGCCGACGCTTATCTATTATATTACGATTGCATTTCTCGGCGATATCGATAATGGTCCGGTTATCGGCGGTTATATCGGTTTAATGTTAACGGCGGGTGTTTATGTTGCGGTAGGATTGCTTGCATCGAGTTTAACGGAAAATCAAATTATTGCTTTTATTATCGGGCTTCTCTTGATGCTTGCACTCTTTCTGATGGACAAAACGCTCATCTTCATTCCGGATTTTATGACCAACGTTGTCGAATATCTCGGCATCGATTATCATTATTCCAGCATTGCACGAGGTGTCATCGATACGAGGGATGTCGTGTATTTTCTTTCTGTTCTCGGATTTTCATTATATCTAACGGTCGTCTCGCTGGGACGGCGTAAGTGGTAATACGGATATCTAGTGTAAGAATGTTCAATGTGTCAATGAAAACTGATTTATTACTTCTATGAATACAAAAAAATCTCAAACACTTCTCCGAGTAGTTTTGGTTCTCGGAATACTGATTCTGTTGAACTTCATTTCTATACGCATCTTCAGCCGTCTTGATTTGACTAAAGCAGGTGTGTATACACTTTCCGACGCAAGTAAGAACTTAGTACGTAATCTTGATGATCGGGTAACAGTGAAGGCGTACTTCACGGAAGACCTGCCGGTGCCGTATAATAATAATCGCCGTGCTGTACTGGATATTCTCAATGATTACAAGGCGTATTCGAAGGGTAATTTGTATTACGAATTCATTAATCCCGAAGGAGAAAAAAGTGAGCGCGAGGCGCAGCAGGCGGGCATTCCTCCGGTGGAAG
>CAZYAM010000147.1:2532-4984 GCA_964645575.1 uncultured Ignavibacteriaceae bacterium | reverse complement strand
ATTCTTGCCCTCTGCCCTGTAGTATGATATATTTATGCTAAGAGAAATCCCGAATGGCCATAATTACGATTAGGGATTCTTTTTATCGCGCCAATGAAAACAGTAGATCAACATCACCGAAGATCCATCCGATTAAAAGAGTATGACTACTCTGCCCCGGGGAAATATTTTGTTACAATTTGTACGTATGGTCATGAATGTACCTTAGGCGAAATTGTGGATGGAGTAATGCGATTGAACAAAAACGGAAAGATTGTAGAAGAAGAATGGTTACAAACGGCGATTATTCGTCCTAATATTCAATTAGATTCATATATTATTATGCCGAATCACATTCACGGAATCATAAGAATAAATGATATTGATGTAGGGGCGGGTTCAGAACCCGCCCCTACAGGAAAACGGCATGGTTTAACAGAAATAATTCGGCAATTGAAAACATATTCATCGCTGCGGATAAATAAGATACGGAATACTATTGGTAATCCGATGTGGCAGCGTAATTATTACGACCGCGTCATTCGCAGCGACAAGGAATTAAACAATATCCGAGAGTACATCTCCGATAATGTTCTACAATGGGCATTTGAAAATGATAATCCGGATGATTTTCCATTATTGTGATCGATTGTGTCAATCTTCTACCGCAGTTATTCACTACACCCTACACCCTCCTCATTTGAAGAGGTGTGCACTCCAGTTCTATCCCATTGGTTAAGTAGCCCAATCCCATCGGTTCAGGCGATATACCTTAATGTTCTTTGTAGTTTATCGTAGTATTTCAAAGCAACTTAAGGAAATCTGAAATCTATAAATCGAAGGACAATTTCATGAAAAAGAAAGGACTTGCAGCGGCTCTTTTTATTTCTTTTCTCTTCGCGGTATTTGTTTCGTTCTTTGTTTTGGGCAGAGGTATAGATAATCTGCGATCCGGCATCATAGGCGGACTGGTTATTATTTTTCATGTCTTCATCCTATTTATGATATTATATACAGGTAATGTTTACAAATGGCGAAAAATATTTTTTACTTCTTATGCGGTTGCATTTGTAATAGCCTTTGTCTGGTGGACAATGGGTGACCGCGGCCATATGTGGCTGCTCGATAGTGAGATATTATATTCACAGGCACCGATGTGCCATATCGTAGTGCCAATGCTCATACTCCCGCTTATTTTTACAAAAGAAGTTATTTTTCCGGCGGCCTTCTCTTCGGTCTCATTTATGATTTTATTAACCGTTGTCTTCACAATAATTTTTGGAAGATCATTTTGCTCGTGGGGATGTTTTTTCGGCGGTCAGGATGAATTATTTTCCTCAATTGCGAAGAAAAAGAGATGGTCTATAAAAACGCTGCATCCTTTCGTTAAATATTTCCCATTTGCAATGCTCGCCTTCATTGTCTTGCATTCTTTTATTACCATGTCGCCTACCTATTGCTTCTGGTTCTGTCCATTTAAGACCACCAGCGAATTTATAGAAATCAATTCATTCACTCGTGTAATCCAGGCTTTTATATTTGTATCCCTCTGGGCGATACTCGTCGTCATGCTCCCTATTATTTCGAAAAAAAGGATTCAATGCAGTTTCTTCTGTCCAATGGGCGCCTTTTTCAGTTGTTCCAGCAAAATCAACCTTTTCGGGATTTCGATCGATAAGAATAAATGCAACGACTGTAAGAGATGCATAGCAATCTGTCCAAATTTCGCCATTACAGAAGAGTCATTATCGAAAGGCAAGGTACTGATAACCTGCACGAAATGCGGTGCTTGTTTGAACGTCTGCACAAAAAACGCTATCACTCTTGGAATTAGAGGAGTAAAACATATTTATGAAACCGTGGAAAATCCTTCGGTAAAGCCCGGCTTCTGGAAAAAGTTCGGAAGAGACCTATGGGATCCGGCTGTCGTTTTTATATTCGGTATTTTTACTATTGCAGCTGTTATATCTTCAGATAACTTTATTAATTCTATTTCCAGATTGCTCAAATATTTTATAGGTATCTGAAATGGAAAATATAAAAACAAAATATCGCTCTATCATCAATAGAACTATGATAATTGTTGCTACAGTTATAGTTCTTTTTTTTACACCACTGGTTTTTATAAACGCCGGAATATTTGAGGAATTTCTTATTTCATCCGGAATTATAAATAGTCCGAACTTGAACAATGGTTATCTGATAGTTAAATTCGATGATCCCTCGGGCGATATACTTCTGCCGCTTCCGCATGAAACTGTATATAATGATACGCGGAATACTCTTGATATAAGGAAATTCTCTGTAAAAAAGGTAGCGTTTAATGCTCTTTCCGGAGTCGGAATTGACGCAAGGTTAAATGTATGCTTCGAATATGACGGGAAGCAGCCGAATCCTTTTGATTTCAAAAACGGATTCAGTTTTCCGGTTATACATGTTTATTTAAAAACCCCGGATACTCAAAAAACTCAAA
>CAZYAM010000147.1:0-2432 GCA_964645575.1 uncultured Ignavibacteriaceae bacterium | reverse complement strand
GATCCGGCTTATGGCAAGTGGAAATATTATGTCGTAACCGGATTACTCGATGTAAAAAGTCCTTCAATGCTTTATCGACCGCTTGAGGATTCATCGAATGTTTTTGATTACGTAGCATCTGATTCATCAAGCCGATTTGAGATCGATTCATCCGGAAGATTATCGTTATCTCCATTAATTGTTAATAATTCAGATTTTTAAAAAATTTAAGAATCACTCATCGGGCTAAACGTGTATAATTATGTCGTTGAATCTTTACTATTAGGCCTATCAGTCGGACCGATTTGCCTGGCGTACTGTTCTCCGATTGTGATTCCGCTTTTAATTTCATCAACCACTCCCAGATTATCCGCCGGTTCTTTGACTTTATTCATGTTTCTCGCCGGAAGATTTATCGGCTATGTTTTAGTCTGTGTTGTTGTTGGAATTATTGGAAATAATATTCATCAATATGTAAATGGAAGCGTTTTCGGGATTATTTCCATCGCTCTGGGATTAACATTAATTTATTTCAGCATTCAGAAAAATTTTCCAGAAAAGAAATTATGCGGGCTAATAAAGAACAGTAATTCACAAAGAATGTTTCCGGTATTATTGGGATTTTTAACCGGATTAAATTTATGTCCACCATTTCTTGCAGCGATCGTAGGGGCAACAAGCACAGGATCTGTAGTCGGCTCGATGATTTATTTCTCCGCTTTTTTTGTCGGAACAGCAGTATTTTTCCCTGTAATGATTTTTTGGGGACTGCTTTCTAAAATCGACTCTGTAAGGACTATTTCCTATATATGCATGATGATCAGCGGTGCCTGGTTCATTTTAAAAGGATTGTTCTTCTTCTAGTTATAACGCCAAAAAAGAACTTCATTTTGGAGCAGAATTTATTCTTGCTTTGTATTCAGATGGCGTCATTCCTGTAAACTTCTTAAAAATAGAGTTGAATGTTCCTTTCGATTGAAATCCGGAATCGAAAGCAATACTGAGTAAATTATAGCGTTCATTCTCCGGATCTGTTAATCGATTCTTAAATTCCTCAACGCGATATTGATTGATAAAATCATAGTACGATTGGTGAATCTTTGTATTAATAACTTCAGATAGATTGTGACTCGATGTCTTCAGACGATCGGCAAGCTTTTGCAGAGTGAGGTCATGACTGAGGAAAGGTTTGTCTGATAACATTAAGACGAGTAGTTTGCGTTTGATCTCTTCGGCACTCTCATCATTTAGTCCGCTTCTCCGGTACTTTACAGCACTCGCGCTTTGCAGAGAAATTGAAGATGGATCAATGAATATCTCCGGCTGCTTCAATCCCATATATCCAATCGAATAAATTAGTATAGAAAGGGGAATATTCAACAGCGCATTGATTATACCAAGATGTAACATAAGTAAATATGCGATAGAAATAAGCGCAACAATTGACCAGATAATGATCATCCCGAAAGTAAGATACTTCAACCAGTTGAGATTGATCAGGTCAATGTTGGAATAGGAATTTTTAATGCTCCGGTTATACTCTACAACGACCTTGATGGTAAGAATAGTATAGATAATTCCCTGAACCGGAATAAAGTTATCGAAGACCGAATAGATAGGATCATGAATATTTAATAGCATGTTATTCAAAAACGCGATTTTCTCTTCACCGCTGGAGAAAAAAACGGGAGTAGTGACACAATACATTGCAAGAACAGGGATAAAGTGTAGAATATCGATTGCACGAAGATGCTTTTGTTTTTTTGAGATAAGTCTGGCGTACAGATAAAAGAGCGGGCCGTAGAGAGCAGGGAAAGGGTACGAAAATCCCATTAAATGGGGATAAAGCTTGTACCATCCTTTGGAGTAATAGACCACAGTGGCAAGTTCGATAGAAAGAGCAAGTGTTGCCACCGCTAGGGCCAGATTTGCAGCATGATTTTGCTTCTTTGTAAAAAGAAATACAGAAAGCATCACACCCTGTAATGCAGCTAGAAGATAGAAAGTATTTAAGATTTCGTTCATTATTCAGGCTTTATTATCTTTTTTCAAGTTAATCATGAAAATCAAATATTACAAATTCCCGGATAAAAACATTTTAAAATAAATAAGCTATTGTGCCCTGCTTCTCTCGTTCAGATACCGGCACAATATTAAATGGACATTTTTGTGTAAAGCAATGCCTCTTGCGCCTCACTTTTCTTTCATATAACTTCGTTCTTGATATGCCTTTACTAATGAATCCAATAACGCACACGAATTAACGATGGAATAATGAAACGAAGTCAATCAAACAGGAAAGTTATTCCTTTTACTTTGGTGCTTGGCGGCGGCGGAGCCCGGGGATTGGCTCACATCGGAGTTCTTAAATCATTTGAGAAAATCAATCTTATACCGTCGTTGATAGTTGGTACCAGTATGGGAGCAGTCATCGGTGCAATGTACTCACAATT
>CAZYAM010000146.1:1534-4996 GCA_964645575.1 uncultured Ignavibacteriaceae bacterium | reverse complement strand
ATTAGGAGAATTGCCAAGGAGAATGCTCTCTTTTCGGTTTATCCGACTCATCTTGTTACGCATACAGATGTCACCTCGAACCAAGAAATCAAAAAGGAAATCGAAAAAGCCGGTTTCAGATTTGAAAGGGAGATACATACTGAGTTAATTCATGACTATAACAGGATTAAAGGCTGTATATTAAATTTCAGGAAACGTTAAGTAAGAAAGTTAATATTGCAAAGGTTCTAAAGAAAAGAAGAAAGCATATATTGAATAAATTTGAAAAGATTGATAGGGCCAGAAAAATCTTAGGGTTAGGTAAGAAAGCTAGTAAAGAAGAAATTAAGAATAGATACAGAGAATTGATGAAAAAATACAATCCCGATAAAACGCAGGAAAGTCAGAAATATCTGGAGAAAGTTAAACGTATAAACTGGGCTTACAATATTATCACTTCTTACTGCGACGAGTATAAATTCTCATTTAGCAGAGAAGACGTAGAAAGGATAAATCCAGAGTCAATGTTAAACAGACAATTCGAAGACGATTGGTTAACGAAATAGTAAAGGACAAACAAATGATTATTGCTGTTGCAAGCGGGAAAGGTGAAACCGGTAAGACTACCGTCGCAAGCAATCTCGCGCTTTCTCTTAAAAACACTCAACTGCTGGACTGTGATGTTGAAGAGCCCAATGCCCATATTTTTATAAAGCCGCATTTTAAAGAGAGAAAACTCGTCTATATTCCCGTTCCCGAAGTTGATGAATCCTGATGTAATAATTGCGGAAAATGTATTGAGGTGTGCAGGTTTGAAGCAAAAAAAGAAGAATTTTTTATTGATTCAATTTCATGTGAGGGTCGCGCTTTCTGCAGTTTCATATGTCCGACACAGGCAATAGAAATGGAAGATAATGTATCGTCGCGCCCCATACGGTCGTGTGGGTACATCACAAACTCCAAATTACTTTACATCCCCCAACGCTGCCTGGAAATCCGCTTTTAAAGGAGCGCAGCCAATTACGATAAATCCTTTCTCGGCCAATTTTCTTTTTGTTTCTTCACTTGTCCAGAACTTGGTCTCATCGATGCGCAAATCGAGGTCTCCGGTTATGACTTTATCCGCCGGCTCGAAGCCTTGATGAGTATAAAAATAGTGTATCCCCGGTTTAAGATCACCAAGCTTTTTCCAGTAAGCTACCGTACGGTTCTCTATTGTTTCAGCTTGATTGTTTAATCTGTAAATGCCGGTGTAAGAAGTTATTGAAAAATATTTTTTCTCATCTGCAGGTATTTGATCATTCATAGAAGGACTGATCAAAGGAATTTTATATTTTTTTGAAACCTTGTAAGCTGCAGTAAATAATTCAGGAGTACGAAAATAGCATCCCATGTGCGAATCGAGATGCGTGACCTCGAGTCCGGCATCCAGAATTTTCTTAATCTGCGCATCCCATTCAGCTTCAGCTTCTGCAGGAATTACATTCTCGCCTGCCTCCTCCGCCGTGTTCCACATCAATCCGGAAGCATTGCAAAGGCTTGCGCCGGAAGTCAAAGGCTTCCAATCGCCCGTTAGTGTAAGATGAACTCCGATCGAAAGATTGGGATGATCTTTTAACAATGCTATAGCCCGCTCTACATCATGCCCGGTAGCTACAATACTCGCAGAACTAATCGCGCCCTTAAGATATGCATCAAGAGTAGCATCTGTAAAAATTTCCGTAATACCGACATCATCGCCGTTTACTATCAAAACAACTTTTCCTTTATAAGTCTCTTCGAGCGATGTTTTTGTTGTCGGAGTATTATTTGAGCAACCTAAATAAGCGACAGTCAGAGACACAGTTAGCAAAACGAATAGAATGAAGATCGATCTATTTTTACACATTGTTTACCCTTTCCAGTTTAATATTATTTTTAGACCGATCACTATCTTACGACTTTTTCAAAGATATCTACAAGGCGCGTTCGTACATCTTGCTCCCTCAAAGTGGTTTCGGGATCTGATTCCAATCTATCTTTAATATCGCTGAAAGATGAAAGAGGTATGGGTGATTTTGGATTCTGCCGAATGACATCCTGTAATTGATTAAGAAAAAAAAGGATTTCTTCCGCGCTTCCCATAATTTCGGAATCATCCCCTTTCAATAAGATTTTACCAAGGTTGGAGGCCTGAGTGACAAAGTTATATTCGGGAGTCATAAATCACCTCTTTTTGTTTTTCCACCATCGATTAAGCCGTTCGCGTATATCTTTTTCTCTGCCAAGTTCTGTGGGTTTATAATAAAGCTTTTTTTTCAAATTATCCGGTAAAAACTGCTGTTCCGTAAAATGCCCCGGAAAATCATGCGCGTATTTATATTCCTTCCCGTATCCAAGTTCATCCATTAATTTCGTCGGCGCATTGCGGATGTGAAGTGGCACAGGGAGATTCGGGAGTTTTCGTACATCCTTCCATGCATCCTCAATAGCGCGGTACGAGGCATTGCTTTTCGGACATGAAGCAAGATAAATTGCCGTCTGTGCAAGCACAATACGCGCTTCCGGCATGCCGATATAATCGATTGCGGTGAAGCACGATGCTGCAAGCGTCAACGCATACGGATCTGCATTACCGATATCTTCAGATGCGAGCACGATCATTCTGCGCGCGATGAATTTCGGATCTTCGCCTCCATCGAGCATGCGCGCTATCCAGTACACAGCAGCATCGGGATCGCTTCCGCGCACACTCTTGATAAAAGCGGAAATGATGTCGTAATGCTGTTCGCCTTCTTTATCATACAGCGTAAATTTCCGTTGAAAAGCTTCTTCGATTTTTTGTTTCGTAATCTTCACAGAACCATCGGCAGCCGGCTTTGTCAGGCGGATGGCATTTTCTAATCCGTTAAGGAGTTTCCGCGCATCACCGCCGGATAACAGCATTAAGAACTCGCGGTCTGCAATCTCGATTTTCTTTTGAGACAAAACCGGATCGGTTGTCATTGCGTGATCGAGGATTTTATTCAACGCATCCTTGTTCAGCGAATCCATTATATAAACCTGACACCGCGAAAGAAGCGGCGATATTACTTCGAATGACGGATTCTCAGTCGTTGCGCCTATCAGCGTGATAACTCCTTCTTCAACTGAATGCAGAAGCGCATCCTGCTGTGCCTTGTTGAACCGATGAATCTCATCAATAAAAAGGATAGTCCGTTTATTCATTAACTTTAGATTTTTCTCTGCGCGTGCAATAACCTCGCGGACGTCTTTCACTCCTGCTGCAACAGCATTTAACTGAAAATACTCTGCTTTAATATATTGCGCAACCAGACGCGCCAGTGTTGTTTTCCCCACTCCAGGTGGTCCCCAAAAAATCATCGATGCAATTTCGCCACTCTCCAGCATCAACCGCAGTGGTTTTTCATGCTGAGTTAAATGATCCTGTCCGACAAATTCATTCAGGTTTTTCGGACGAATCCGTTCCGCCAGCGGTGCCGA
>CAZYAM010000146.1:0-1434 GCA_964645575.1 uncultured Ignavibacteriaceae bacterium | reverse complement strand
GCTTTAAGCTGTTCTATCAATTCGTCATGCTGGGATTCCAGCTGGATTCGTTTGATAATTCCTTTGTTGTCAAATAAAAGATAGAGAAAGAGAATAAAAAAAATAATTATCAGGACCGAGCGTATTTTATTTTTTTTTGCTTTCTTTGCGATACGTTTCAGGAAACGTTCCGGCTGGATATTTCTATAAAATTGATCGTTCATCTAATCAAAGCTTACTTGTACCAATTATTTTTCGGCCGGTACACAGTTTTTAATTTCTTCTTTGTTTGATGCCGTTCGATTGCAAGCTGTATTAATTTATCCAGCAATGCGGAATATGAAATGCCCGAAGCCTGCCAGAGCTTTGGATACATGCTGATAGATGTAAAACCAGGTATAGTATTAATTTCGTTAAGAAAAATTCGATTCGTTTTTCTGTTAACAAGAAAATCTACACGCGCCATACCGGCACAATCCAAAACACGAAATGCCGATAGCGCGTATTTTTGTACTTTCTTCACAAGTGCTTTAGATAGTTTAGCCGGAATTACTTCCGACGTTTTGCCGTCAACGTACTTAGCATCGTAATCATAGAATTCATTCGAAGGAACGATTTCACCCAGCACCGATGCAATAGGATTATCATTTCCCAGCACACTGCATTCTATCTCGCGTGCATATTTAACTCCCTGCTCCACAAGTATCTTTCTGTCAAATTGCGATGCTGCCTCGATTGATGCGGCTAATTCATTTCGATCATGAGCTTTGCTGATGCCTACACTTGAACCTGAATTTGCGGGTTTTATAAAAAGGGGATACTTTAGTTTTCGTTCAATCCCTAAAATCGTTTTTCTTCCTTGATTTATGAATGTATCATATAAAAAAGATACGCTTGGTGTGACCGGAATTTTTGCCTGCTGTAATAGTTCCTTCTGAATTACTTTATCCATTCCAACTGCCGAACCAAGTACCCCTGCGCCGATATATGGAATATCGGCAAGTTCCAACAATCCTTGAATCGAGCCGTCTTCACCATACGTGCCATGAATTAAAGGGAAAATTACATCAACCGCCTGCCCGGTATTGCCGCTTTCACTGAGAATAACAAGCGATTGCTTTCGCGGATCGGGCACGAGTATGTGCTCAGGTTCATTATCGATAGATCTTTTTTCCTTGAGCAGATGAAGCGTTTTGCCGGAACTCAGCCATTTCCCGGCCGGCGTTATTCCGATTGGAATAATATCATACTTATTTTTATCCAGCGCATCTATGACAGATGCAGCAGAAACAAGCGAAACTTCATGTTCCACCGACCGTCCGCCAAAAATGATTCCGACGCGAATCTTTTTTTCGCCTTGTATTTGAATATGGTTCATTGATGGTTGTTCCGATGTATATCGTCTCTATAAACCTCGCAACTATGATAGGAAAAAGAGTGGAGAGGTGCAATGAA
>CAZYAM010000145.1:1211-5088 GCA_964645575.1 uncultured Ignavibacteriaceae bacterium | reverse complement strand
GGATTAGAAAAATTATTGGCGAAAATTCAATCTTGGCAGGGCGTGCAAAAAACAACGACAAATCTTGTGCTATCGACTCACAAAGAATCATCCTATATAAAAATCGAAGCAATTAAATAATTCCCTATGATAAAACTTTTAAATGGGACAATGAATATGTGATTTGTATCCTTGATTTTCTGTCCGCTTCTTGTTACTTTCACAACGAATTCAAGGAGATATTTGGAATTCTATCGTATTACATATTCTGTCCAAAAGAGAATTGCCCGTATTACTCTCAACTGGCCTGAGAAGAATAATGCACTTGACGATCAAATGGTGTCGGAATTAATACAGGCGTTTGTACAGACTCAACGAGACACACAGATTAACGCGGTAATACTGCGTGCAGAAGGCGATTCCTTCTGTTCAGGTGTTGATCCTTCGTATATCCAGCGTATTTCAAAATACGACTTCAGTCAAAATTTGCAGGATTCTACAAATCTCATGAAGTTATTTCAACAGGTTTATACATTAAGAAAACCGGTAGTTGCACTTGTTCAAGGTGCTGCTCTTGCAGGAGGTTGTGGACTGGCAAGTGTGTGCGATTTCATAATAGCAGCCCATGAGACCGCAACGTTCGGTTATACAGAAGCACAAATTGGATTTATCCCGGCAATTGTATTGATCTTTTTAGTACGACGTATTGGTGAAGGCCGTGCACGTGAACTTGCGCTTAAGGGAAGTATTATAAATGCTGAAAAGGCTTTAGAAATTGGATTAATCAACCAAACAGTGCCGGTTATTGAATTGGAGAAAGCAGGTATGCGACTCGCAAACGAGCTTATTACGAAGAATAGCGGTACTTCAATGGGATTAATCAAGGAATTACTTGCACGTGTGCATGGAATGTCAACGAACGATGCCCTGGAATATGCCTCGCATCTGAATGCATTAACTCGAATGACAGATGACTGTAAAAAGGGCATGGAAGCTTTTCTAAATTCTAAACCCAATGAATGGTAGTCCATTTTCTGGAGAACCATGGATAAACTAATAGATTCGATTCGCAGCATACCGGACTTTCCGAAAAAAGGGATTGTCTTTCGTGATATAACAACGCTTTTAAAAAATGCCGACGCGTTAAAACTTGCCGTAGACCTTTTTGCGGAAAAATATAAAAATTTAAAAATTGATAAAGTTATTGGTATTGAATCTCGCGGTTTTATCATCGGATCTGCATTGGCAGTAAGCCTGGGCGCAGGTTTTGTTCCAGTACGGAAGAAAGGAAAACTGCCGGCTGAAGTGATCGCAGAGCAATATGCCTTGGAATATGGGACTGACTCCGTTGAAATGCATATCGATGCTATAAAACCCGGCGAACGTGTAGTATTACATGATGACTTGCTGGCAACCGGGGGAACGATGTGTGCGGTTATCAAACTTGCTGAAAAACTTCAAGCAAATATTGTCGGAATATCTTTTCTTATTGAACTGTCATTCCTTCAAGGAAAAAAACGTATGCAAGAGCAAGACGTTTATTCGTTGATTAAATACGACAGAGAGTAGATTAATATAATCCCTCGAGTTTATATATTACAATGTTACCTATAGGATCAAAAGCGCCTGATTTTAAACTAAAACTCGATTCCGGAGAAATATTCCGATTACGGGATTTATATGGAAAAAGTAATGTAATAATTTCATTCTTTCCGGGTGGTTTTTCAAATATTGAAGCACGGGATAATTATTTTTTTCTCCAGCATCTGCAAAAAGCACAAACACTTGGTGCTGTAATTGTAACAATCTGTCCAAAGAATACTGATGAATTGCACAAACTTTTAGAGCTGCACAACGTCACTCTTCCAATCGCTTCAGATCCGACTTTGGAAGTATGCAGGAACTACCATGCATTTTGGCTTCGAGGATTGGGATCACGGAAAATTACATATGTAATTGATAAAAATGGATTTATTCGAGGTCGTCTTAATCATCACCTACTAACTGAGAAATCCTGGAGACCTTTTATGCGTTTACTAAAGGAACTTAAGGTTAAGGACTGAGGAAAAGAGATCTCAGGTAAAACAGCTATTACGCCAATCTAATTCAACAGCCTCTAAAATATTCCGGATATGAGATATTCTACAAGTTATTCTGAATAAGAAAAACTCAATGTATATTTTCTTTTAAACATATTATTTTTAAAAGTAAATCATACAAATATACACAGTACTGTAACTATACTGCATTCCTTATAAAACCTGCAATACTTTTTTAAAAAAGCATTGCTTCCGTGGCACAATCTTCATAACTTCGATGTAGAATAAAAAAGGAGTACAAGAGTAAAATTCTATGATTCTTTGCTCGGTTTGTAAAACAGAAAATGATATATATGCTACAATCTGCAAAAATTGTGGGAGTTTTTTGCAGAATCGAATTCCCAATTTGGATTTATTTAATACGATTTGGAGAGTCATCGAAAATCCGCAAAAAGCATTCCGTTTAATAATGCTGGCAGAACATAAGAATTACTCTTTATTTCTTTATGTATTGTGCGGAATAAGCGCTGTATTTTCTGGATTTTGGTTTTTCAAAATTGGCGACAGATTCGAAAATTTGCCTGTTCTCATTATCTGGGCGCTATTGATTGGTATTCTATTGGGCGGTGTACTTTGTCCGATTATTTCTTCTTTCCATTGGATATTATCAAAGCTGATAAGTGGAAAAGCAACGTTTCGAACGTCTATGGGTATAACAAGTTATGCATTGATGCCGTTTATTATATCTCTATTGTTTTTACTGCCAATCGAGTTGATGACATTTGGGATGTACTTGTTTACCTTCAATCCACACCCTATAGCAATTAAACCTGTATCCTATGTTGTTTTTATTGCTTTGAATGCTTTGATGATCCTTTGGGCATTAATATTGCTGATTGTTGGAACTAAAGTAGGTAACCAAATTACGCTGTGGAAATCGGCTATTATTGTTATAATAATGTGCGGACTCATTATAAGCGGCCTTTTATACTGCAGCGAATATGCAATAACTTATTTATAATGAAGTACCATCGCAAAATAAGATGACTCGCGAAAAGTTTGAGAAAATAGCTGAAGACGTATTTAACGAATTGCCCGATATTTTTGGCAAAAGAATAGATAATGTTCATATTGTAGTAGAAGAGTATCCCAATGAAGAAGATGTCAGACAAGCGCATTCGAGTAGGACAACTTTATTAGGGTTGTATCAGGGTGTACCTTTAACGCATCGTGGAACTTGGTACGGCGCGTATCCAACAACTCCCGATAAGATTTCATTGTACCAAAAGAATATTGAATCTGTCTGTCGAAATGATGAAGAAGTATCTGAAAGGATTTGTGAGGTATTACTTCATGAATTAGGACATTACTTTGGGATGAATGAATTACAAATTCGAAGTGCTATGTCAAATTTTAAATCAATATACTAAATAAATAAAGAAGGAATTATATGCCAAAAGTAATTCTCCAGATATCATATGAGATTAAACCAGACAAACGAGAAGATTATCTTGCTCTCGCTAAAGAACTGAAGAATCATTTTGCCGGTGAGCGAAAGAAGAACTATACAATTTTTGAACAAAAAGGGAAAAAGAACTTTTTCGTTGAAGAATTTATTTGCAATTCGATAGAAGAATACGAAGCACTTGAAGATGGATCCACTGAAAGTGGAGAGGAGTTGGTAAACAGGCTTGAAACCCTTATAAAAGATGGAAAAGCCCGCTATGCAACACTTTTAGAAATATAGTAAAAATAAAAAGTCCGTTATTGCTCAAGCAGCGGGCTTTTTCATGTAGTAATTGCACCTATCCTTTCTTTTGCGCTTTATTTTAAAATGGAATTTTTAATAGCAGATAATG
>CAZYAM010000145.1:0-1111 GCA_964645575.1 uncultured Ignavibacteriaceae bacterium | reverse complement strand
GAAACGACTATTCTTCTTGCGGCGGCAAAGAAGCGCAAAGAAGCAATTGAAATATACGAGAAAGCAGGAAGGAATGATCTTGCAAATCAGGAAAAACGCGAATATGAAATTATAAGTTCCTATTTGCCGAAACAGATAAGCAGGGAAGAAGTAGAGGTAGTTGTCGGGAAGATAATCGAAAACGCCGGTGCAACATCTATGAAGGATTTCGGCAGGGTGATGCCTGTAGCGATAAAAGAGCTTAAAGGTCAGATTGACGGTAAGATCGTCCAAGAAGTAGTAAAACAACAATTAGGAGAATAATCCTATGCTACTAGACATTTTAATTTTTTTTCCGATACTTACTTGTATTTTATATGGATTACGAGACGGTATAGTCCGGAAGCTTGTTGCAATCGTTGTGCTCATCGGAGCATTAATTTTAGCACAATTGTTTATGCGTGATATGGGAGATTTTTTGGCAGGCCGTGCTGGAATAAATCATGAATATGCACCTATGTATGGATTCTTGTTTGTCTTTATAGGCTTACTGGTTTTACAGGGATTGCTTTACAGATATCTTACACATAGATATAAAATTGGTGGAATACCAGATCGAATCGTTGGATCGGTTTTAGGATTTTTCCAAGGAGTTCTATTAGTAAGTTCATTGCTTTATATTTTTACTATGTACGGTTTTCCCGATTATCAAACAAAGAAATATTCAGTGTTCCATAAGTCGGTTGTTAATATTGCACCAATGATTTTAGATTTAACAATGAATATTGGTCCTGATGTTTATGAAAAGTTTAATGAAGTCGTCACAACTAAATCCTCTGAAAAGGAAAAGATAAAAAAAGATGTTCCCAACTCAGATGGTAAAGAGACGGAACCTAAAAAATAGATTGAAAATAAAAGTAAATAGTGAAGATACAGAGGACACAGAATCCATAGTATCACAAAAGTCTTCAACTCTTCCACAAAGCTTCAATGCTGCATTAAGCAAGTTGGAATATCATACGGTCGTTGAGCGTATAAGTGAGCTTACCGTTTCAGAGTCGGGCCGCTTGCATGCTCTCCAGCTTGTACCAAAGACCATCCGCCATATAATCGAATTGGAGTTACAGAAAAC
>CAZYAM010000144.1:0-5090 GCA_964645575.1 uncultured Ignavibacteriaceae bacterium | reverse complement strand
TCATTATATACTTTTGATGAAGACAAAGTCGATCTGATAAAAGAATTAAAGCCTAAAATTATTGATCGATATAACAGTGTTTTCATTTACAATACAATAAACGGACTATTAACAAGGGATGAGGTCGCAAAACTATTACAAGAATGATGTATTCTTGACATTAGATCGCTATTGATAACACCCGTAAATCGGCTTAAATCAGATATTAGCTGCACGCGACAATAATGAAAATATTATTCACTACCGCATAGCTGTAAAATTTATATATTAGATTTTGAAAACAACACGAATAATTTAAAAAAGGAGAACTAAATGACGAAAATTGGAATAATCATTTGTGAACGTTATATAACCTGCGGCGGAGGGAAATGTCTGAGATCATTAAAAGAACATACCGGTGGATTTGCAAAATATCCCAAAGAGGAAGAATTAGAGTTAGTCGGATTCTCAAATTGTGGAGGCTGCCCGGGCGGAAATATTGAATATGTCCCCGCGGAAATGATAAAAAATGGTGCAGATGTGATTCATTTTGCTACAGGAATGGTTGTTGGATATCCTCCATGCCCATATATAAATCAATTTAAAGAGTTTGTTGAAACTCATTATAAAATTCCCGTTGTAATCGGCTCTCATCCAATACCGTTGAAATATTATAACACACATAACAAACTCTCCAGTTGGAACTCAATGAAAATGGATGAAATATGCGGTACTCTATTGGCAGAGGATAAAAAGATTATGGCATCCTATGATTAAATATTCTTGATTTCTCGATACTGGACAATAAAAACCTTAAGGACTTTCAAAATAATGAGCAGTAAAAATATACCATATCAAACTATTGACTGGACAAACATTCCTAAAACTGAACACAAAGGTGATGCAGGAATTGCTTATTGGCAGACCGTTCAATTTGAAGGATTACGAATAAGAATGGTTGAATATTCAAAAGGCTATATCGCTGACCACTGGTGTACAAAAGGGCATATCGTACATTGTCTGGAAGGAGATTTTGTGAGCGAACTTAACGACGGCAAAAAATCTGTACTAACAAAAGGAATGACCTATGTGGTTACAGATGAGCTAAGTTCGCACCGTTCCACTACTGAGAATGGCGTAAAACTGTTGATTATTGACGGAGATTTTTTGAAAAAGATAATTGATTAAAAAAATAAATCCTCGCTCAATATCGCGTATAATTAATCCGCCTGAAGCGGAAAGGCGGCGGAAGAAACAGGCCCGGCTTCTTTTTTTTTCGACGGCTAAATATTTAAATCTTTTTTACAATAGTGAACCATATGGATAAAAAAATAGCAGGATAAATACATAGTAAATAAGTTTGACAAAGCCGCTGAAGAGTATGATAAATTCCATAAAAACAAATCCATCCTGCATCACGATTTGATAATGGCTATTAATAGAATGCAAATCAATAGAGATATGAATATTCTGGATTTGGGCTGTTGTTTCGGAATAACCGATAAAGAGTACAAGATTTATTCCATGATAACTTATGGCGCTCAAAAGGTATAATAAATGAAAATTATTGAGAACATGACGACAAAGAAAAGCGATCCGATTAGATCTTATGAAGATTTTTGGAATTTGTTCCAAAAATATGCAAAAACTTTTTTCTATATGCTTCATCATAATCGGGCAATAATATTTTATGGTAGAAAATAAAATTCTCAACGCATATAAATCTTCTCATAATATTTACGATGATGTTCTCACTCAGACTAATTGGTTGGCCAGGCTCTACATAAAGCTATTTTGGAAAGTTGACGATTATCAAATAGCAGAAATAGTATTAAGCAGCATACCCGACAACTTCAGCGGTAAATTACTTGACATTCCTGTTGGAACTGCCGTCTTCACTTATAAGAAGTATATTAATTTGGAAAAAGCCGAAATTACCTGCATCGATTACTCAAATGAAATGCTAAATCAAGCAAAACAGCGACTTGAATCTTCGTCACCTGATAAAATTACCTGTATGCAGGGAGATGCCTGCAATTTGTTGTTTAATGATAATTATTTTGATATTGTATTATCTATGAACGGCTTTCATGCTTTTCAAGAAAAAGAAAAAGCATTTGCCGAAACCGCAAGAGTGTTGAAAAAAGGCGGATTGTTTATCGGTTGTTTCTATATTAAAAATGAAAACTTATTAACGGATTTTATCGTGAATAGTATTCTTTCAAAAAAAGGATGGTTTACCCCTCCTTTTTATACAAAAGCGGAATTAACCGGCATTTTAAAAACCATGTATTTAAAAGTAGAAGTGTCCAGCGAACAAGCGATAGTTTGGTTTAAATGCATAAAATAAAAAAGATGCAATATTATGCAAAGCAAAACACGCCGCGGAATAGCGAGCACTCGAGAATTCATTATGTTCATAAGGGCAGCGGCACGGTACGTGCTTCATCATTGTCGTATATAACGACATGAATAAATATTAACTATCATTGGAGAAACAATGGTTACTGAAAATGTTTTATTTGCACTTGCATTAACTCTTTTTGCGGGATTGTCCACCGGCATCGGCAGCGTAATGGCCTTCCTTTCGAAAGACTTTAGTCCAAAATATTTATGCGGAGCATTGGGTTTTTCAGCGGGAGTAATGATATATGTCTCTTTGATAGAAATATTTGCCAAGGCGAAAATTTCTTTAAGTGCAGCTCTGGGTGATAAGATGGGCTATTGGATAACTGTTATTGCTTTCTTTGCAGGTATAGCTCTAATAGCATTAATTGATAAATTAGTGCCGTCTTATGAAAATCCGCATGAAATAAAAAATATTAACGTTAAAAACTTAAAAGATTATAACAAAAATAAAAAATTACTTAGAATGGGTATGTTTTCGGCTCTTGCTATAACCATACATAATTTCCCGGAGGGATTAGCAACTTTCATAGGCGCTTTAACCGATCATACTTTGGGTTTCAGTATCGCAATTGCAATCGCGATTCATAATATTCCCGAAGGAATAGCTGTTTCAGTTCCAATTTACTACTCAACAAAAAATAGAAAGAAAGCATTCTGGTTTTCATTTCTTTCCGGCCTTGCAGAACCGATTGGAGCTGTATTCGGATATTTTATTTTTAGAACTTTTTTCAATGATGCTACCTTTGGAATAGTTTTCGCAGGAGTTGCAGGGATTATGGTATATATTTCTCTTGATGAATTGCTGCCTACTGCAGAGGAGTATGGAAAGCATCATATTGCTATTGGCGGTTTAATTGCAGGAATGATTGTTATGGCAGTGAGTCTACTGCTTTTCGCATAATTAGAATTCAGTCCATTACTTACAACAGCACATACATGCTCCGCAATAGTTCAAAGACTAGAATAACATAAAAATGAGATTAGAAAAACAAGGTTCAAAGCCGACAGGATTAATCGGAATTTTAATCGGGCGATTGATGAATAAATTTCAAACGACTGTATATGTTGATTATATTAAAAATAAATTGACAGGATCAAAAAGACACAAATGTCGGACATCTTATACAGATAATAGCAGAGTTTGCAGAAGTTATAAGCGTTTTACTCCGTACCTAGAAGAAACAACTTATCCTCTTCTTTTTCAGTAATTCACGAACCTGCAGGACGCATAAGCTTCTGCGATTCCTGGCCGCATGAAGCACAACGTGTCGCTGTCGGATTCTTTTCAAGATATGCCGCCGAAATCTTTCTTCCACACACAGCACACAAACCGAATGTTCCCATCCGGATGCGCTCAAGCGATTCGCGCATACGTACAATCGGCGCTGCAGTCATTGTTCTCAATACACCGCTCTGAAGAAAAACGGAGAAAACTTCATCCGGAGAAGAATCGGGTTTTATGCTGGCGTAATGAATCTGCAGATCATTCACTACATCTTTGAGACGCTGGTGGCAGCATTTCTGGAGTGTTACATCTAACTCCGATAAAAGGGCGGCTTTAACGCGTTGAAGTTCTTTTCCTTTCATTGCACACCTTCCCTTCCTTAACGCAAGTAAGAGAATGAACTGGCGCTTTAGTGTCGAATTCTCTCTCGCCTCAATACCGCGTCCATACTATGATACAAACTCGGATTGAGAAAGTCCATCAAAAATATATCAAAACAAAAAAAAGAATCTTGCCACCACCCCTTTTTCAAAAAAAACGATAATATAGAAACTTCGAGGCAGGTCTTTTTCAAATAATCAGTGATTTCGTTTTGCTTCTGATTAACGTGTAATACAATACGGCGCTTCTCTTCAAGTAATTCTCTAACAGTAGATTTTTTCCGTCTAACTCATTATACAACAATTACCGAGGCTTTCTCTCGTGCTAATTCTTTTCCGCGGATCAACGCTTTCTCATTTATGGGGATCAAATGCTGCCGATGCGCCGGCAGAACACTGCGTAAAACCTGCACGACATGTTCCGGTTGCACAATCGGACGCCTGTCAAGAAATGCACCGAGGAGCACCATATTTGCCACCTGTTTGCTCGTCAGTTTTTGTGCTTCTTCAATTCCCTGAATG
Source organism: uncultured Ignavibacteriaceae bacterium (assembly GCA_964645575.1). Lineage (GTDB taxonomy): Bacteria > Bacteroidota > Ignavibacteria > UBA10030 > UBA10030 > Fen-1298. The sequence continues at coordinate 575 of CAZYAM010000144.1, read as the reverse complement.
GCTAAAATTTCAACGTCTGTTCTTTTGGGCGGATTGATAATACTGGATTGTTCATAGATCAATAATCCGCCGGGCTTTATTGCAGATTCAAATTTTTCCAGGGAAGGCTGATTCAACAGAATCGCAGTATTAAATTTTGTAACGATAGGAGAACTAATGCGTGAATCCGACACGATGACGATGCAGTTTGCCGTACCGCCGCGCATTTCCGGCCCGTAAGACGGCATCCAGCTTACTTCCTTGCCTTCTTTCATTGCAGCATATGCAATAATCTGCCCCATTGAAAGAACACCCTGACCGCCAAATCCGGCAATAATAATTTCATGCGCACTCTTCATTCTTCACTCCTGTATTTTTCTGAAACAGGATTCCATTTTGTCTAACTACCTGATGTTACACAACCTTATTGGTCCACCACCCCTGTATCCCCTCCTCTAAGAGGAGGGGACATGGGGAGGAGTGGTTTATTCGTAATATTTCACATAAAAATCAAACGAAGATCTATTACTACGATTTCGATACTTTTATATCACCGAGTGGATAGAACGGCAGCATATTCTTTTCGAGCCATTCAT
>CAZYAM010000143.1:3886-5143 GCA_964645575.1 uncultured Ignavibacteriaceae bacterium | reverse complement strand
AAGCGCTGGACACAGGTATTAAGAAAACGAAAAGCCTAATATTGTCCATGCTTTGTGATACAAAAAAGCCGTCCTGATTGATCAAGACGGCTTTTGTTTTTCCAAAAAGGAGTCCGCAGGGATTTCACTACCAGTTGTACCGGATAGTATACGTAATTATCTTTTCTTCATCCTTTTTCAGTTTCACGGGAAACTTGATGGTGGTCTGATCCACTTTATTCCAGGAGGTATTGCTTCTGGTAATATCCCATTCATTCCACCGCCATGGATGTTCATAAACAAGAACTTCGATTGGCTCTGATTTGTGATTGCGTACTTTTATTTCAAATGTCTCGTCGACAATATGGCCGGAAACGACGATACGAAAATCTTTCTGTGCTCTTTCTCCGACAATATCAAACGCATTTCCAAGATAAAGTTTTATTTCTTCATCCTTTGGCGTATGATCGATTTGATCTTCTCCAATGAATTGTTCTTTGCCGTCATCATCCCGTTTGTAGACACGTACTTTGCCCTTCGGCAGTGCAATACCGAGTCCGGCCTTCTCTTCATTTTTAAATGTCATAAATACACCGACTTTTTTATTCGATTGCTGGCCAAAACTCCCCTGTGCGCGATATGAGTAGTTATTGTACCAATAACGCCATTGGCCGGAAAGACCGTCATAGATAAAGACTTTTTTTGAAAGAACATTCTTGGCAGATGTTAATTCAATCTGCTTTGTCTCATTATTTCCAAGATCAGTTTTGCGCTGGAGCGAATAAAGTTTGTACTCAAAAAGTTCTTTTTGTTGAAATTGCGGCGCAGCAACTTCATCGGCCATCGCCGACTTGGACATTACCATACCCCTCGCCCGAACCTCAGCATCCTTTACAAGATTAACATCACCGGCAACCAATTTTAAACCGGCGTTTCTGAAAGTCGTTCCGGAATTATTTATCACGGTAACCCAGCCGGTAAGATCGATTTCTGTGTCCTCAGAATTCAGTAAAGCGACGTAATTGCAGCTCCATGTCAATTGATTGGCAAGGTAACTGATTTCCGTTTTATGCCGATCTGCCTTTGTTGTATTAACGAGCCACTCAAGCTGAGGTTTCAGAACCAATCCTTCCGGCAGACTTGGAAGAACAAGCCGGCCGGCAGGGCCGATTTCAATCTTCCCGTTGATTTCTGCAATCATTTGTCCGGTTGAATAATACGGAGCGCCTCCGCCGTAAGGATTATATCCTAATTTCGGCTGCCATCCAGTGGCAAGCA
>CAZYAM010000143.1:0-3786 GCA_964645575.1 uncultured Ignavibacteriaceae bacterium | reverse complement strand
ACCGTTTGGCGATTGCTTGCGGGTGTAACAGGTTGTGCTGATGTTTCGTAACAGATGCTCATCAGCATAAAAAAAACAGAAAAAAACAGGCAAAACAGGCTTTTCATAGCGAACTCCTTTCTTTCATGGTTAACATGCACCATGAGTTAATACGATGGAATTCAAAAAAGTAAACGATTCTTTTTACGCTTTTATTTTACAAGTATAGATTTTCGTTCAGCCATTCTATCCCACAACTTCATCAATAATGGAGCAAGTGCAAGTGCCATAAAGGCAACTGCAATACCTACTACTGCATCGGTCACGTAATGATAACGGCAATAGAATGTCGAAATGTACAGAGAAAGTACGATTGGCGTAAGAATCCAAAACGACGGCCGATGGTACCGATATGCCATCACCCACATAATTGTAGCGGCTGCTGTGTGCGGACTGGGAATCGATCCGCCGGCAAAATGGAGATACTTGCGCATGCATTCGCCGAGAAAGGTCCAAATCCAGCCGTCCAGCGGTACAGTGTAAAGTTGTTTGATATGATACATCGGACTTGCAACGGGAAAAAGAATAAAACCGATATCACAAAGAATATTCGTAAAGCCGAGCGTGAAGAAATAATCTTCCATTGCCAATTCGCCGCGTAAATAGTAAATAATTCCGCAAAGAACGGGATACATAGGCACGTAGATAACGTAAGAGAACATCATCCATTCGGTTAAAGGTTTGGAAATATAATCTTCAAGCCATAAAGTCGGCTGCAAACCAAAGAACCACTGTTCAAAATCCAGGACATAATAATCCATCCATTGCCCGTGAATTAACATTTGCAATTTATCGACCGCTCCAAAGAGATATGCATAAGTCAAAGTTACTGCTGCAACACGCAGAAAGAAACGCCAGAATTTTTTCGCGGTCTTCTCGCTCAGTCTATTAAAAAGAATATATGCTGCCGCAACGATAATGTTTTTCAGAACTAATATCCACCATCCTTCAACCCGGTCGAAGAAAATAATTGCAAGCAAACTGAAGAAGGCAAGAGTTGCAAGAATTAATCCGTCTGTTGCGCCAAACTGTAATTTACCGATGCTAATTTTTTTATTTGTCATTGTTATCCTAATCATGGGATACCTTCCGAAGGTTTTTAAAGCCGGACCAGAGAGAACCTTCGGAAGGTTCTCTTAACCAAAACAGATGAAAAAATCGAGTGATATACCAAGCAGCCAATGCGTCATAACTGCCGGCCAGATTGATTTTGATCGAAACACTAATATTCCCCATAGCAAAGCACCGAGGATGGAGCTGTATATTTCGCTATCCGGCTTGCCGATATGGACTATGCACGATAGGGCAACCTGTACAAGTATTGCACCCCATATTCCGAATCGAGGCGCTAATCCGGCCTGCATAAATCCGCGAAAATAGAATTCCCAGCTGATATAAAAAACAAGATACGCAAAAGCATGTATTATAAATTGCAGCATTGAATCGCCTGCGCCTTTGTACAGGGGATACTCAGCAATATATTGAGGATTTTTAGATGACGGATAAGAAAGTCCGATCATTACCACTCCGACAATAAGTGCTGCCGGAAGCCAAAATTTCCAATCGCCTATCTGAAGCCCATAATCAGCAAGTGATTCTTTAAACACCAGTTTAATAACGGCGACTGAAGATACACCCAACAAAACAAAAGCGGAAAAATAATTGTACCACTCAGCTGTCATAGCGGCACTGTCGAACAAAACGAACACATCACTAAGATGTGCAAGGTAAAAAGCTTTTGTACCGTAGTACTTCCATGTAGTAAGTACAATTGGAGCTATGAGCAGAATTATGGCTGATTTTTTATTTTCCTTTGAAAAAAGCCCGGGTAAAGAAAAGTAATTTTCAAATTTATTCATGAATTTATCTTTCTGAGTTTACGTTGTTGAAGAATCCATTCATAGGTTAAACGAATTCCTTCTTTAAGAGGAGTGAATGTATAACCAAGTTCTCTCTCGGCTTTTGCGCATGAGTATGCCCAGTCCTGTAAAAATGTATCTACCCAGCCGGTGGTAATTTGCGGATAGATACCGAATCGTTCTGCAATGAACTTCTGGATACCGCCGTAAGCCAATCCGATTTTGGGAGATAAATTGATTTGAAAATGTTTTTTTCCGCTGATTTCATCTACAAATTCGTAAAATTGCTTCAAAGAAGAATTCTCGCCGCCGATGATATACCGCTCGCCAATGCGCCCTTTTTCCATTGCAAGAATGTGTCCCCTAACGAGATCATCAACCAGCGCATAATTTCCGATGTTGACTCCACGGTTTAAGAGAATAGGTATTTTACCTCTATCATACTGATCTATCATCAGGCTCACAGAATTACCTTCCGTCAATTTTCCAGGGCCGTATACTCGTGTCGGATTTACAATTACTACAGGAAATCCTTTTTCTGCCATTTCCAGCACTGCATGTTCAGCGATTGTTTTTGTCTCTTCATATTCCGTGTAATAATGCTTTGTAATACGCTTTATGTTTTCATCGCCGATAACACCCGGCGGCGTCGGTCCAAAGGTTACTATTGTAGATGTCCACACAACGCGATGGACTCCAGTTTGCCCGGCTGCCTTAAACACATTTTGCATACCGGCGACATTATGGCTATAAAATATTTTTGATTCAGGTGCCCAGTTCTTTGCATATGCTGCAAGATGAAAGACTTGCGTACAACCTTTCATCCCTGCAACAAGCGAATCATAATTCATAATATCGCCCTGTACAAGTGTAATACGTTCATGATCAAGTCCTTCTCGATTGCTTTTTGCACGTGTTAATGCACGAACCGTATGGCCCTGACGAACAAGTTCATTCACAAGCTTGGTTCCGATAAATCCTGTAGCACCAGTTACAAAAATAATTGATGGATTCATAATATTAGCAGGGGCGGATAGCAATCCGCCCTAGGAGTAGCGTATTCATAACTCAATAATAGTTACGTATTCGAATTGTATTTAAAGTAAAAAAAAAAGGACTAAGTTGATAGTATATTTTATAGTCTATGCGAAATCACTGCTGTCCAAAATAGAGTGAGTAATAATTTGTAGGTTTTGAAAATGAATCAAATTGGACAAGTTTTTAACAAGGGGCAGAAGTAAGCCCCTATATGAAATAATTAGATTGATATATGCTGTCCAATATGTGTTGTGCTGAGTGTCATTTCTTTTGTCTTGTCCCGAAGGGATTCCTTCGGAAACACAAAAGAAATGACAAAAGAAAAAGTCAAGACTAACGAAAAATATGGAGTCGGAGACATGAAATAGATACACGCTATAGCGTGTAACAACTTTAGGCCTCCGGCTGTTCGCCTTGTTTTACATCCATATTTTTCGTAAGTCAATTAATTAAAACACTTATTTTGGACAAGTGTGATGCGAAATAGTAATTCTAGATTTTAAGTATTTAGCTGATTCACATCTGTTATTTCAACGATTGGCAAGAATATATTCTTTTCCCGGTTAAATCAACCGAACATTATGGTAATAATCAAAATCGGTGTATTACTTTCTGCAGAAAAAAGCTGGAGAGGATCCTAATAACTTTTTATTCTAATATTCTTCCAAATATTTTAAAAAAAATCAAGGTGCACCAAACTGATAAAAAAGAATTAAAAATGCAAGGTGCTCCATTTTGCCTGAAGTTCTATTTTGTCCTAACAACATCCACGCTGAAAACTTTTAATAAATAATGATACAACTGTAAAATATCCGGCTATTAAACAGCTTCAATTGTTGAAGGTGGTTTC
>CAZYAM010000142.1:0-5152 GCA_964645575.1 uncultured Ignavibacteriaceae bacterium | reverse complement strand
ATCTTACGTTCGAAGATGCGCTGATTACATTCCGATATGCAGAAAATGTCGCTTCCGGCAACGGATTCGTATATAATATAGATGAACGAGTTTTGGGAACGACAACACCTTTATGGACTTTCATGCTTGCCGGCGTAAAGTATGCAGGAGCCGACCTTTTCTCGGCAAGCAAAATACTCAGTATCTTGTTTGATACAATAACCTGCTTGCTGATAGCTGCAATTATGTATCCGTTTGGTGTACGCATTGCGGTTCTCTTTGCAGCATTTTTCGCGACATCCCCGGCAATTATTCCTGTCACTATTTCAGGAATGGAAACATCTCTTCTTCTTTGCTCAATGTCCGTAGCACTTTTAGGATACACACGAAAAGATATATTATTCGGAGTCGGTCTGGCACTAACAATTCTAACGAGAATAGACGGCATATTATATGCAGCCGTATTTGCAGGAATGGGACTCCTGCGAGATAGAAAATGGACTCTCCGTCAACTCGTTATTACATGCCTGTGCTGTCTTCCCTGGTATATTTTTTCATTCATATATTTTGGCAATATACTGCCACAGAGCCTTCTGGCAAAAAGAGCTGTGTACCAATTGGAAATAAACTCTTCTGCTGCACCATTTCTGGGCACTTTTACACCTTTCCTTGATTCGCACTTTCTAAAGATTCTGATAAAAACTGCAATGCTGATTCTGTTGGGAACAGGTATAGTACTTCTTTTTAGAAGAAAATCTGTGATTCTTCCTATATGCTTATTTTTTCTTCTATACTCTTTAATCTTTATGTTTTCTAGAGTCATTATTTTCATTTGGTATCTCATCCCCCCGATATTTGTCTCATACGTCCTTCTCGCTGTGGCTATAGACTGGTATATCTCTAAAGCCCAAAAAAACATATCTAGCAGGATTTTACATAATGCTCTTTTTCCTTTTCTGCTTATTGCGATATTTTCTTTGAATATTGTTTTTATTCAGGTAAAAATCGAGAACTGGGGTCAGGTTCAGAAATTTGAGAAAGAAGTGAGACAAACAATAGGTTTATGGCTGAAGAATAATGCAAAGCCGGGTTCAAAAATCTTCCTTGAACCGATTGGGTACATTGGTTACTTTGCCGGATCGGAATTGAACATTCAAGACGAAATTGGCTTGCTGACTCCAATAGCTGCAAAGTATCGAAACAATAGCGCTAATTGGTACATAAAAACAGTCCAGACACTGAAGCCGGATTACATCATACAATATGCTGCGGCGTTGAAAAATAACGAGGCTGAGGGAACGCGGGCAGCATTATTCACCGGCAATGAAGAGAGAGCGTGGTTCTTTTCAAACTTTCAAGTTGAAAAAATCATTAAAGCAAAGGGAACATATCCCCTGATCACTCAGAAGGAAAAGGAATATATTATCTTCAAAAGAATGGATAAGGCTTTTTAGACATCGTTTTTCCATTAAACAAACGTTTTTACATTTTGCCATATTTTCTCTAACGGCAATTTCGGTTTCCGGCATATCCAGATCGTTTGATTGCATTCATAATTCATCTGCCATCCAGAAGGTGTGGAAGAGGCGAGAAGTGGTTTTTCTTCTATCAAATTAATGTCCGGGAATAATGAAGGAACGATCACGCCGGAGAAGTTTTTCCCAGGCATTATCTATTATTTCACCGCGCTTGGTCGAATGAACAAGAGTATATTCATTAAAACCAGTGAGATCAACAAACACAAATTCCACACCTCCATCCAATTGATGATAACTCCATATTTCATATGGTCGGCTATCGTTAATATTCGGGAATCGTTGTATCTCATCCGGTTCTCCATAGAGGAGGTAAACACGTCCACGATCTGAGCGCCATCCTTCCTTTGATTGCCCTCCATACCGTTGATTTGCCAGTGAGACTCTCTCGATGAAAATCGCCCTTGTCAGATTTGTCCGGTTCTGCTTTTCAGTCTCAACTCTAGTCCAAAATTTTCCCATGAATCCGCGAATTGCTCCAACGGTTGTCAATTTCTCGAATATCTTAATTTCATCCGGATGAGCGATATATTTTGCAGTCCGAAATTCTTCCTCAAGTTCTTTAAAGGTCATGCCGGAAAATTCCTGGCCCCGTTCTTCTGCAATTGCATCCTGAGATTGTTGTATTTGTGGATTATGAAGATATATAACACGTTGCGACCAGGTCAGTTCTCGGCCCAGAGAATCGGAAAGTACAAGTACGAAATCATATTTTCCGGATAATAACGACGTGACATTTATTGTAGAAACATCAACAACATTTGAAGCTATAAATCGTCGATGGTAGGTCCGATTCTTTTTAATGCTTCCTTTCTGATCAACAATCCGCGATTCAATTGTATAAGTTTTGCCTATTTCGACATTATAATATTCCGCATAAGTAAATACCATCGGAGATGTTGTTGAACCAAAGACACAGCTTGGTTGTGGAACTACGACGTATGAGTTCTTATAAAGACTATTACCCTGATCTGAGGATGATGAAATATTTGAACAAAGTTCTATGTCGCTTATTACTAAGGAGTCTGGTTTTCTAAAGATATCAATTACATACTTAGCACTATCGCAATGCGAGCGGTTATAGCTGTCTGTACCAAGTACAGTAATCATATACGTACCGCATTCAAGAGAATAAGTTCTGTTACTTACAAGAAAATTTGCTTTTAAAAGATAGAGTGAATCGATAAAATTTAATGGAATAACAAATCGATCATTGTAAATAATCGCGTCGGCCGATATGTTTTTGATAACAACCGTCATCTCTATTCTACCATGAATACCGGACAAATCTTGTTTTAACGTTGTTAAACCCGGATAAACAGCCGTCAAGATTTCCAAGTAACCGGTAGAATCATTTTTCCAGAATCTGCAATAGTCAGTATTTATTACAAAACGTTTGGTTCTATATTGGTTCTGTGCTAGTGAAGGAATACAGATCATACTCAATAAAACACTCAACCAAAAAGAAATAATTATCTTCATTTTCTATTTATTCTTAATAATGAGAATTCATATTTCAAGATATCTTTTATTTTCTTTTAGCACTCTCTTTATTGAAAAGCGCCCTTAATCGCATTGAAATTGGATGACGCTCTCCCTGAAGTCGTATGTAATTATCTAATGCCGATCTGGCTTCATGTTCACGATGCTGCAAAATATAAAGCACGCACAAGTTAGAATATAATGAAGGATCGTTCTTAATTTCTTTATTGGCTTTTTCCAAATGGTGAATCGCATCAAAATTTTTCTGAATAAAAAGAAGTTTTCCAATGAGAAGATTTGTGTAGGCAAGCTCTCTAATCTTGTTGGCTTCTTTGAGTTCAGCTAATGCCTCTTCTATTTTTCCTTCCTTTCTCAGGATATCGGCTTTTTCCAGGTATGGTTTTACAACCTGCGGAATAATTACCATTACGCTTTTACCATCGCCTGATCCGGTGAAAGTAGGATCGAATTTTCGTATCTCAACTAATGTTTGGTTGGCTTCGCTGATCATAGCAGATTCTTTTTGAATTTGATACTTTAATTTCAGGATTTGCAGAAAGTTTGAATTCTCAACATGAAATCGTCTATATTTTTCTATACAAGAAAGTGCTTCTTTCATTTTGCTTTGAGAATAATAAATCGATGCAAGCATATACTGAACATACGCGCTTGTATCCGCGTATGGCGATTCATTTAGACAGCGAAGTGCTAGCTCATTATCTTTCGCTTTAAATGCAAAATCCGATGCATAATAATAAGATGAAACATCAAGGGGAGAGATATAAGCTATCGATAAATATTCTTTTGAAGTGCGTTTTAGATCTCCAAGAAATTGATAATAACTTGCGAGTTTTTTATGACCCATAGTTGCATTCATATTCCCATACATAACAGTCGTATATGCTAATGAATCAATCATTCCTTGTGGTTTGTAAGTAGAACGAAATGAATTAATAGTCGAATCAGGTTGAAACGGCCATCCTGCTTTTAAATGCTTGATCCTGATATCCGCAATCATACTATCTAATTCCGTAAATCCCCAATTGCTCCTGTAATATGTCCACGGCAAAACCTTTATTGAATCCCAACTGCTTTCTATCAGCCTATGTTCCAGTATTGCTTCCAGGAAACCTTCAGACATTAAAAAATAACCGTCAATGTTGGGATGAAGGTGATCTGTCATCAAATTATTTCCGACAAGGCCATTAGACGAATAATGTTCAAAAAGAGATTTAAGTGAAACACGAAAGGCGTCAAGTGAATCAGCAAGATTTGAAATAACGTTGTTCAGTTCTTCTGATCCTCTGAAGCGAATAATATCCAGATCTTTTGTACGTTCATATTCTTCCCTGGCTTCATTATAGAAGTGATTCATTTCCAATTGTTGCGCATAAGAATAAACAGAATCTGCTTTTGGGTACGATTCATATGAAACGGATCGAAACGGAGGTAAGTCCCTTACATTACTGACAAGATCGCTTATGATAACAGGGATATGAGCATCTTTTATTTTTCCGAGTATTTTACTCATATTGTTTGAGAATTGCGTTATTCCTTCCGAATATAATACTGAATGGTACGGAATTAAATTCCTGCCTACCATCTTTTCCATAAGAGTTGCACTTATTTCTCTTTGATCCGTTTGATTTGCATTTTTAAAAATACTATTGATACTATTTTGGAGTAATTGATATGTACGTAAATGAATTAATTTTAAATGCAGCTTTTTCAGCCAGTCCGGAATAGAACCATTTTCCATAGACGCTACACCAAGAGCACCATAATATTCATTATGTCCGGCATAAATAAGAACAAGATCCGGATATTGCTGCAACATTTCATCTGTAAAATCTAAAAGAGTATAAGTATTCACGGCCGTTAAACCCAGATTTACCACCTCGATAAACCGTTCTGGAAAAATATCTTGCAAACGCCTATGAAGAATTCTTGAAAAAGCAAGATTAGCATCGTACGGAAAACCCTGTACTGTCGATTCTCCCATAACAAAAATTCGAAAGCCGTTTAACGGCTTTTGCCTCAGGAATTTATCAGATAACGGAGTAGTATAAGCATACTTGTTAAAATATCTTTCTCCGACCTGTCTGTTGATTTCAAAATATCTTAAATCAGCACTGACTTTAAAAAGGCTAAGATCG
>CAZYAM010000141.1:0-5156 GCA_964645575.1 uncultured Ignavibacteriaceae bacterium | reverse complement strand
TCATCTTTTTACCTCTTTCTAAAAATATTTCCATACTTTTTGTACAACCACAGAGGAACGTGATGTATTACCTTGTTCCCAAGCTCACTTGCCCGCCCTGCCTGCGGCAGGCTCGCCTGAGCAAATAGTGCGTCGGCGAGCAGGCAGGCATGCTTTGTGGCGGGGCTTGGGAACGAAGGGAACGAAGCTCTGCTTCGAATAATATAAATGCGGAGTTATGGAAAGAATGATAACTATTAGCGACATGAAATCTGAAATACTGGAAATAATATCAACTATCAGCCATGCATGGTAAACAGGACAAACAACCGATATGGCTCCCTATCTCCATCCAAACATCATAATGAAGTATCCAAAATTCAGAAGAGCATTGGTAATGTTTTCTTCGACAATGCTTCCCATTTTGACGAGTATTGTTTTTAAACTTTCGAGCTCATGTTGAAAATGTCGATCCATTTAATGTTCTCTCCTCGTTTTATCCGAATCTTCCTGTAACATAATCTTCTGTCTGTTTAATCGAGGGCATAGTGAAGATCTTTTTGGTGTCGCCGTATTCGATCATTTCCCCCATATAAAAGAAAGCGGTGTAATCGCTTACGCGTGCCGCTTGCTGCATATTGTGTGTAACGATAACAATGGTATATTGTTTCTTCAATTCAAAAAGAAGCTCTTCAATTTTTGCAGTGGCAATCGGGTCAAGTGCGCTCGCCGGTTCATCCATCAGGAGTACTTCGGGATTGACCGCCAATGCGCGTGCAATGCACAATCTCTGCTGCTGGCCGCCCGATAGGCCGACACCGCTTTTCAAAAGTGAATCTTTCACTTCATCCCACAAAGCCGCCTGTTTAAGACTTTGCTCAACAATCTCCGGTATCTTTTTCCGGTCGTGCGTACCGCCCATGCGTAAACCTGCGGCAACATTATCGAAGACAGACATAGTCGGAAATGGATTGGGTTTTTGGAATACCATACCGATCCTCTTCCGAACGAGAACAGGGTTCATACTGTACACATCTTCCCCTTCCAGCAGGATCTTTCCTGTGATTCTTGTTCCGTATATTAATTCATGCATACGGTTGATCGAACGGAGGAATGTCGACTTGCCGCAGCCCGAAGGGCCGATGATAGCAACGATAGAATGCTCGGGTACGTGCATCGAAATATTCTTCAGAGCCTGCACTTTTCCAAAAAATGCCGATACATGATCCGCAATTATTTTTTCATTTTTCAATAGAATTCCTTTGCCATTTTCAGGTATGGAATCCATTGTGATGAGAGTCTGCACTGTCTCCGGGTATTCATTCATGTTAAATTTCATGCAAATCTGCTGCGTGTAGCAAATCGAACGGTCATACTTAACAGCAAAATCAACGTCATCAGCACTAAGGCTCCGGCCCATGCCTGTGCAATCCAATCTTCAAAAGGAGATACTGCATAATTGTAGGTAAAGACAGTCAGCGAAGCCATTGGTTGATTCATGGAGGTATTCCAAAAACGGTTATTGAGTGCTGTAAATAACAGAGGCGACTGTTTCTCCGGCCACACCTTCATTTCCTTTTCCGCCGAGGCCGACCGGCCAGTTCACAGAAGTCTCTTTACCGACATTCACAGCCCATGTTTTGCTGACTTTTGTGAGATAATCTGTAAAGATGTTTGTTGTACCGCTTCCATCCGATCGATGAACAACGATAATCGATTCATCAGGAAGATTCTTGCCCGGATTAATTTTTGCAATTTGTTCATCATTCCACTTTATAATCTGGCCGAGGAAAATTTGTGCAAGAAAATCCGGAGAGAGATGTAAGTCTTTTCCGGCTTCCTGAAGATTATAAGTCACGACGACGGCTCCCATGACAGTCGGAATATGCAGTACTTCCGAGTCTTGTTTGTCTTTTACTTGTTTAAGCTGGTCGTTGGACATAGGGCCGTCGGTAGCGCCGAAGTCGACTGTTCCTTCGATCGTTTGTTTGATGCCGCCGCCGCTGCCGATAGATTGGTAATTGAACTGCACGCCGTTTTCCTTGCTGAAAACATCGAACCATTTTGAATAAATAACATACGGAAATGTGGCGCCGGCGCCGTTAAGTTTTAATTGGGCTGGAGCTGTGTTTGTAAAAATTGCCGCGATAAGCAGACTTAGAAATATCTTTGTTAATTTCATTTTTATCTCCTTTATTAATCGTTATAGAAACACATAATAAACTGTGGCACGAGCGGTCAAAGATGGGTCCGGCTCGCCTTGATTTGGAAGCGCTTCGTAAGTTTCGTAGAGAACATTCGGCATAATCGATACATTCTTATCAACTTTCCATGAAAGGCCGGCGATAACATAATTGCGGACATCGCCTTTTGCATTCGCGGCGCTGTTCGTATTTGGATCGAAATAATCGTACCTGCCTACCAATGCGAGTTCAGGTATAATATTACAGGAACCGAACAATGAAATACCCATACCATTCTTTGAACCTATTGAGCCCCCGGCAGGCGTAAAGGCATTAGACTGTGAGACAAGGAAACCTTCAAAGTTAATATTGTATTTAAACGGTTCTGCATAACCGATAAAGAGTGCGGTTGTAAGGGCTCCGTTTACGCCGGCGGCAACTTTAGCGGCATCTTTATAATCTGCATATACTGCTGCCTGTAAGTTTGTAGAAGGCTTCAATTGAAGATGAGCATAATACCTTTTGTATTTGTCTGTTTCAGGAGTGTTTCCGCTGTTATTTGCAAGCATCACCCAGTAATTCACAATTCCATCGCCGGTAAGTTTTCCCTTAAGCGAAATACCTAAGTCGCGTGATGAGACAATTCCTCTGAGATCCATGATAGTTTTCTCGAGTGAACGGTAACCCCATGCTGCTTCGGATGTTTCGAAAGCCGGTGTCGGTTGAATGCCGAAAAGAAGATCGCTTCCTGTAAATATTTTTTTCCAGCGTAAGTAAGCATCTTTTACAAAAGTGCCGATTTTCCCGTTGCTTGCATTTGCCGATTGGTCGGCTTCAACACGGAATCGTGCGGAAAATTCTTCTGAAATATTGTTGTCATAAGCGAAATAAATCCGGCGGAATTGGAAAGCCTGCATCGCTTGCGCCCCGGGTGCGGCTGATTTGGATGCCGAATTTGAAGGTGCAGCATTATAAAACGAACTGTCTCGCGTGACATTATAATAGTAATCGCCGAACATGTAACCGCTGAATTTTCCCTGAGCATTTAGAGATGAAATACTGCATATGATGAAAATTAGTACAAACAGTAAGAGTTTTTGCATTTTATGGTTCCTTGATAGTTATGGATTTATGTTTGGAATCAAATTCACTGTTAGATTCCATTAAATATTATTTTCAATGCAATAAGCGCTGCTACGATGATAATTAAAGTCCCCCAAAATTCTCGGCTATCAACCGGCGGAACATCTTCTTCATGATCTTTTATAGATGGAAGAAAATTTTGAGCCAGCCAAAATATGAATGGTTCGTGAAGCTTTTGATATGAATTCATATAGACACCTTTTCTTTTTATGATCTTAGACATTTTTATATGTCCTTGAACTCGATACAAATATAGAAAAGAGCTATTATCTAAAGCTTAACGAATTGTTATAAAAATGTTAACTTTACTGAGTAGTATTCTTTCTTTCATTTTAAGCAGGCGGTGATTGTTCTATGAGGATAAAAAAAATAATGGATAATGAGGACTAAGGGAAAGGATGCTAACAAGGCCTGATATTTTTTCTTGATTTCTTTTTTTTCCTCCGTCGTTTTTCCATTGTTTTAATAAGAAGATCCAGCATATCTTTATGTGTTTTTTCCGGTTTGGATTCGAGAAGTTTGATAAGCTTTTCTATTCGCTCCTTTGTTTGCTCGCTAATTCCGTGATAACAAAAATCCTCTTTTTTACCGTAATCTGCAGACGTTTCAGCGACGGTTCCTTTATTTGTTTGCCCGGCAGTTTTGCCGTCGATGATCCAGGCAATATCACATTCTTCTTTTATCAGTTGTTCAATGAGATTTAACGGGTCAAGTATTCCTGAAAAGTATTTATTAACATTTTGCGGCCATATTTTCATCCGCTTAGCGAATTCAGCTTTACTCCACCCCTTTGATTTCCACCAGAGTTCCAGACGGCTGCCCCGTTGAGTCAATGTATCAGAAGTAATATTTTTTATTATATTCCTTGACATTTATACTAATAATTATTATTATATAATCGCCGGTGCGTCAACAATAGTAGACTAAACGAAAGATGTCAAAGAACTTCGCCAAAATCAAGCCGATGGTGAATCAAGCAGAAATAGCCAGGCGTCTGAACATCGATAAATCCTATGTGGGCCTTTTATTTTCAGGAAAAAGGAAGAGCAAAAAGCGTATCGAGCAAATCAGAAAAATGCTGCTCAGGGAATTGGATGTTTTAAAAAGTAAACCGGCAAAGATGAGGAAAGGATAATAAATATGGATGAACAATCTAAAGCAAAGCTTGCTGATGAGATCAGGGAAATAGTGGTGCTGCTTAATAATAAAATCACCGAAGCATACCGGCAGCAAATTATTACGACCGTTACTCAGGAAAGCGGGTATTATTCAAGGACTTCCGGTACGCCGTGTTTGGTTTCAGTCGAAATTCGGGAGGAACATATTCTTTAATAGTGCCAGCGAAGGTGATTTCCGTATCATCAGGGGAGTGAAAAAACATACTTGTTCCGTTTTAGCGAAGCAGTTATCTTTTCTAAGCAGGGATTTGATTAATCAAATCCCTGCAATGCAAATTCATTGCTGAATTTTATCCTTTTGACTTGAATCACATCTATGTGACCTCTATATTAGTGTGAATCCATTACCTAAAATGCATATTTATGAAAAAGACTATCCTGGTTGTCGACGATGAAAAAGACATTGTCGATCTTCTATCCTATAATCTGACTAAAGAGGGATTTAACGTAATAACTGCGCGAAATGGTCAAGAAGCCCTTGACCGTGTGAAGCAAAAGCCCGATTTGGTTATTCTCGATGTGATGATGCCTGAGATGAACGGACTGCAGGTTATTCAGGAAATGAAAAAAAACAAATCAACTGTTTCAATTCCGGTTATTCTTCTCACGGCAAAAGGATCCGAGACGGACGAGATCGTCGGATTAGAAGTCGGTGCCGACGACTATATCGTCA
>CAZYAM010000140.1:0-5231 GCA_964645575.1 uncultured Ignavibacteriaceae bacterium | reverse complement strand
AAGCTTCGGATTCCGATATCAGCACACAGCATATTGACCTTGCTAATTGGGCTGATATACTTGTAATTGCACCTGCATCTGCTAATACTATAGCCAAACTCGCCTATGGAATTTCCGATAACCTGCTCGCTGTTGTTGCTCTGGCAACAACACGCCCTATTATTCTTGCACCGACAATGGATGCAGAAATGTACCTGAATCCCGTCACTCAGAATAATCTTTTATCACTTAAAGAACGCGGCTGCATCGTTATCAATCCGGTTAAGGGAGAACTTGCCAGCGGATTAAGCGGACCGGGGCGCCTGCCGGAAATAAAAATCATTATTGAAGCAATTGAAAATGTTCTGAATCAGTCGCATCAGGATTTAAAGACCAAACGGATTCTTGTAACGGCAGGACCCACATATGAAGCAATTGATCCCGTACGATTTTTAGGGAATCGCTCATCCGGTAAAATGGGATTTGCAATCGCTAATGCCGCTGCACAGCGCGGCGCCAAAGTAACACTTGTTGCAGGTCCGACACATCTTGAAACGCCGCGCAATGTTACGCGCATCGATGTAGAATCGGCTCAGGAAATGTTGAGTGCTGTCCTTGCCAATGCGAAAAAAACAGATGCCGTCATCATGGCGGCTGCTGTGGCCGACTACAGGCCTGTAAATCCGGCAAAGCATAAGATTAAAAAACGTTCAGACAGCAAAACCATGGAATTACAACTCGAAACGACAACCGACATTCTTGCTGCGCTTGGTAAGAAGAAGCGATCGATGGCGCTGATAGGTTTTGCATTGGAAACAAAGGATGAAATTGCAAATGCAAAAGAAAAGCTTCGAAAGAAAAACCTCGATCTTATCGTACTGAATTCATTTGGTAAACAAAACCATGTTTTCGGGTCAAACCTTAATACGGTCGCTATAATTGACAGGCACGGTAAAATTGAACAACTTCCAATTATGCCGAAGTTCGATATAGCAAATAAGATTCTCAATAAGATAAAAAATCTCTTATAGTTTTTACGGATTATAATTCCTTATAATAGATCCAATTATTCTCTATTGTGTAAAAGGAGAGTATTTTTCACCGGGATCGAATTAGATAATTACAATACCTGACCTATGTCTCTTAACGACGATTTCAATACTTTGCTGTCGGATACTCAACGTTTCCTCAAACAGCAAGCCGAACTTTATGGTGAATCATTGATAATCTCTAAAACTCCCGCTCAGCCTGCAATTGACCGGCCGGATAATCAAAAAGAACAAACTCTCTCATCCGAAAACAGGATATCTATGCTTAAAGAACCGGAAACAGATTTATTCGGAAAACATGAAACAGCCGAAACAAGTGCATCTCTTCACGCATATCCTGCCGAACCCTGGATATCCGCATCAAGTATTCCGTTGCTCAATCAGGCAATTAATACCTGTTTAAAATGCGGACTTTGTAAAACCCGGATAAAATTTGTCTTTGGTGCCGGTAATCCAAATGCGGAAGTTGTTGTCGTCGGTGAGGCGCCGGGAGCCGATGAAGACACACAAGGAGAACCGTTCGTCGGGCGCGGCGGGCAGTTGCTGACTAAAATTCTCGAATCTATTCATTTTAAACGCGAAGAAGTCTTTATATGCAACATTCTCAAATGCCGGCCGCCGAATAACCGCGATCCGCAGCCTGAAGAAGTTGAGTTATGTGAGCCTTATTTATGGAAACAGCTCGAATTGATCAAACCGAAAGTAATTCTTTGCGTCGGGCGTATCGCCGGACAATCGCTCTTAAAGACCAATGCCTCATTGGCAGTTTTACGCGGCGAAGTGCATAATTACCGCGGCATTCCGTTGATGGTTACAT
Organism: uncultured Ignavibacteriaceae bacterium; assembly: GCA_964645575.1. Classification (GTDB taxonomy): domain Bacteria; phylum Bacteroidota; class Ignavibacteria; order UBA10030; family UBA10030; genus Fen-1298. Next base: position 3,386 of record CAZYAM010000140.1, on the reverse strand, counting down.
ATCATCCCGCTGCATTACTGCGAAATCCGAATTGGAAAAGGCCATGCTGGGAAGATGTACAGAAGTTTAGAAAATTGTATGAAGAAATAAAGGCAAAAAAATAAAATTCAAATCGCAAAATACAATATTCAAACAAATACCAATAACAAATATTTAACAATTGGAATTTGATATTTGCTTTTTGGAATTTGTTTGTAATTTGATTATTGGATATTGATATTTAACTTGCTTGTATATTGATTACATTGATGATTGAATAATTTTGCTGTGTTTTTTTCCCCCGCAGCAAAGGAGAAATAATATGGCAGATCCGAGGAAAATAATCGATTTCAATTCGCTCCAGCAGGTTTCAACCGAAGGGAGAGTACCACCGCAGGCAACCGATATTGAAGCCTCTGTTATCGGAGCAATGCTGTTGGAGAAAGACGCAATCGCAAAAGCAATTGAAGTCCTCGATGATACCTCTTTTTACAAACCGGCACATCAAAGCATTTACTGCGCAATAATGGCTTTGTTTGAAAGAAGTGAACCGGTCGATCTTATTACATTGACGGAAGAACTTCGCCGACGCGGCGAATTGGAAAAAATCGGCGGCGAATATTACCTTACGGAACTCACAACAAAAGTTTCCAGCGCTGCTAATGTCGAATACCACGCACACATTGTTCTGGAGCGCGCTCTTATGCGCCAGCTTATTCATTCATCGTCGGAAGTTATCAACCGCGCATACAGCGAAACCGAGGACGCACTTGACCTGATCGACCAGGCAGAACAAAAAATCTTCGACATCTCTGAAAAACGAATGAAGAAGAGTTTTGTCTCGATGAACACCGCAGTACACAAAACGATGGACTTGCTGCAGAGCATTCATGGTAAACACAGCGGTGTAACCGGCGTTCCTTCCGGCTTCGCCGATATCGATTCGCTGACAGGCGGATTCCAGTCATCCGATCTTATTATTATTGCAGGCCGCCCGTCACAGGGAAAAACAGCACTTGCACTTTCGGTTGCACGCAATGCATCGGTAATGCATGATTTTGCAATCGGCATGTTCAGTCTCGAAATGTCTACACAGCAATTAGTAATGCGGTTGATGTGCGCCGAAGCCCGCGTGGACGCGCATAAAGTCCGTACAGGGCGTCTGCCGGAAGACGAATGGAAAAAACTCAGTACCAGCGTTGGCCGGCTTTATAAAACGAAAATGTTTATCGATGATACGCCAGGACTTGGTGTCTTGGAATTGCGCGCAAAAGCCCGCCGGTTAAAGGTCGAACACAATATCGGACTTATCATTGTAGATTATCTTCAATTAATGCAGGGACCAAGAAACGCTCAAAGCCGCGAGCAGGAAATTTCCGCTATCTCGCGTTCGTTAAAGGCGCTTGCAAAGGAATTGAATCTCCCGGTCATTGCATTGTCGCAATTAAATCGCTCTGTTGAATCAAGGAACGATAAGAAGCCGGCGCTTTCGGACCTGCGTGAATCAGGAGCAATCGAACAGGATGCTGACGTAGTTATGTTCGTTCATCGCCCCGAAATGTTCGGTATTCAGGAACAGGACGGCGAATCAACGGAAGGTTTGGCCGAAATTATTATCGGAAAACAGCGTAACGGACCGACAGATACTGTAAGACTGCAATTCATCAAACAGTATGCGCGATTTGAAAGCCGATTGGCATTCAGGCCGGAAGCATTTCTGCAGGTTGAATCCGGAAAAGATGAAACCCCTTTTTAGGTTGAAGATTCTTTGCCGGAGATTTGAGCCTAATAAGTTAAGAAAACACTCATGAACCGCCGCTTATTTCTGCAATCGATTCCAGCTGCCTGCTTGCTTTCCTCTTTTTTCATAAAAGAAAAAAGCAGAGCGGTCGATCTTCTTTCCGATACAGATGAATTAATCTTTAAGAACAAATTTGAAATTGCCCGATCCCTCAAACTCGTTGATAGGCCGATCAATGAAATAATCATTGAAATGGCAAAATCCTTTATTGGAGTTGATTATGCCGCCGGAACTCTTGAAGCGCCCGGTGAAGAACGGCTTATTATCAACCTGCAAACACTCGACTGTGTGACTTTTTACGAGAACTCGCTTGTTCTCGCCCGATGCATAAAGAAAAATAAAATAACGTTCGAAGACTTTAAAAAAGAACTACAATTCGTTCGTTACCGCGGCGGCATTATCGATAAATACCCAAGCAGGCTGCATTATACATCGGACTATTTTTTTGATAATGAAAAGAAAGCCGTGCTGAAAAATATCACGAAAGAACTGGGCGGTGTACGATACAAAAAGAAAATCAATTTTATGTCAACACATGCAGATTCCTACTTGCAACTTAAAGAAAATCCGGAATTTGTAAAGACGATTACATCACAGGAGGCGGACATAAATAAGCGCGCGATGTATCACATTCCCAAATCGAAAATAAAAATAATCACCTCGCGGATTAACGACGGAGATATTTTAGGCATAACGACAACCATTAAGGGATTAGATTGTACGCATACCGGAATTGCTATCTGGCAGAACAACAAACTGCATATGATTCATGCATCGGTTCCCTGTTCAAAAGTACAGATTACCGATGAACCGCTTTCGGAATATCTGATGAAAATAAAAAAGAACGCAGGAATCATCGTAGCAAGAGCGCTGGAACCGAATTGAGAACTAGGACTATAGATAATGGGTTATGCTTGTCCATAATAAGCGTTTATAAAATGACATACGAAAAATATGGATGTAAAACAAGGCAAACAGCCGGAGGCCCAACATGGGAAAATACAAAAAAGGAATCGCTATAGATAAGAGTTCGTATTCCCGTTTGTCTATTGTTCAAGGCGACATCACCACTCAAATAGTCGATGCAATAGTTAATGCAGCAAATAATTCTTTGTTAGGCGGAGGAGGCGTCGATGGTGCAATTCATCTAGCGGCCGGGCCGATGCTGCTGGAAGAATGCCGGACACTTGGAGGCTGTGAGACCGGAAATGCAAAAATGACAAGAGGTCACAATCTGCCGGCAAATTATGTTATTCATACTGTCGGTCCGATCTGGCAGGAAGGCACGAAAGACGAAGATACTTTTCTGGCAAAATGCTATCGAAGCTGTTTTACGCTTGCGCGAAAACACGGTATTAGAACGATCGCATTTCCTTCCATAAGTACCGGCGTATACCGGTTTCCGGTAAATCGGGCTTCCCGTATTGCACTGAAAGAAATTTTCCACGAACTTGAAACCAATATTGAACTTGAACGTGTACTTGTTGTATGTTTTGACCGGACGACTTATGAGACATATTTATCCGTAGAGAAGGAATTATCGGGTAAAAGATAATGTATGGAAATAAAAAGCGTATGAAATCAAGATATATACTATGGCTTTTAC
>CAZYAM010000139.1:0-5268 GCA_964645575.1 uncultured Ignavibacteriaceae bacterium | reverse complement strand
GCAATGCATTGGCAAGATTCAGAGGTCTCTGACTGATCTGCGCTCCACCTTCGTCTGCTGCAAATTCCCGTGAACGGGAAACAGCAAACTGGATCAACATTGCTGCAACCGGAGCCAGAACGATAAGAAGAATCTGGCCGATCGGACTTGACCCTTCGCGGTCGCGGCTTCCGCCGCTGAATATAGAAGCGTACATTGCCATCCGCGCAGCAAATGTGATAGTCCCCGCCATTATAGCAACAAGCGTGGAGATAAGAATATCTCTATGTTTAACATGCGCCAGTTCGTGCGAAATAACGCCTTCCAATTCATCATCTGAAAGAATGCGAAGAATTCCTTCGGTTGCCGCAACAACAGCATTCTTCGGATTTCGTCCGGTTGCAAACGCATTCGGCGTATCACTGGGAATAATATAGACTTTCGGCATCGGTAATTGCGCCTGTACGGCTAATCTGCGTACGATACTGAATAACTTCGGCGCACTTGCTTCCGTCGCTTCTTTCGCGCGATAGCTCATTAAGACAATCTTGCTCGAAAACCAGTACATTCCGAAATTCATAAGCAGTGCGAATATAAAAGCTATCAAAAGACCCTGTTTCCCGCCCAGCCAATCTCCGATAAAGAGCAAAACGCCTATCATCAGAGCCATTAACATAACCGTTTTCAGCGAATTTGACATTTTTCAATCTCCTTTGCACTAATATACTCTATAATAATATAGAAATTTACGAAAAAGTGCACGGAGTATCAACACGAACAAGCCCGGAAAAATTACAATAAGGCATAAAAAATACTGAAGATATTGAGTGTCTGTCGATCTCCGTTTAATAGTAACGGATTTTTTTTAGAACTAGTTCCAGGAATTTAAAAACAAACTAAAAAATCACACAGCGCGTTGGGTCAGGTTTGAATTAAATTCAACGTGTCTTCTTGCTTGCTCTTTAAATCCTGTCTGACGGTTAATACTTATACGATATGTATTAAATCCCTATTACATAGAGATTTTCTTGTACTGGCGCAATCTTTGAATTTCATCGTATTAAATAAGTAACGAATAATTTGTAAGACTAAGACACACGCACGGTATTCGGTAGTTCATTAATATCATCCGCTTTACGCGGGAAGAATTGAGAAAGCACTCTGCCAACTTCCTCTACAGCCTTAATTATTCCCTGTTGAAAATTTTTTTTTGAAAATTGAGAAGACATGTCTTCGGCAATTTTGTCCCATGTAGACGTTTCCACTTTGGCATAGATTCCTTCATCCGCAAAGATATAAAACTTCTTCTCTTCCATCAGAAGAAAGATCAGAATGCCGGTTTTATCCTTCGTCCTGGCCATCCCAAGATTGCGAAACTCCTGCCGTGCCATTTCTTCAATGCTTAACTTTCTCTCCCGCCAACGACGTTTCTGCCGAACGCTGACGCGAATTTCACCGGCTGTTGTATTTTCCGCCTCACCGATTGCTGTGACGATGGCGGCCAGATCTTCTTTCGTTAATAGATTTTTTACAAGGTTTTCCATGCACCGTATTCCGCTACGATAAATCGATCATCTTGATATCTCTGATGTACTTCACTGTTTTATCTTCTTTAAGATTCCGGAGTTTATCAAGCTTAGCCTGCATCCGGGTAACATTATCTTTAATAAGCTTGAGGTACTTTGCAGCTTTCTCCGATATTTCTTTTTCTTCAATCGATGCAATAATCCTGCTCATTTCTTCCAACGGCTCATTTATCTTATCTGAAATATTTACAACAATTTCCTGCATTGCTTCCAGGCGTTTTTTCTTGATTTCCAATTCCAGCAGTTCCTGCCTGATCCGTCCTTTTTCAACAATCCTGAGAAGCGACTGAGGAAAAACATGGCTTCCCATGTCTTTCTTAAGCAGGTAATCCTTCACACCCATCCGCATTACTTCAACTGCAAGATTTACATCCTCGCTTGTTGTAAGAAACACGACAGGAATATCAATATTCAATTCCTTAACCTTTCGTGTAAATTCTACGTTGCTCATCCCCTGTAGTGTGTCTTCGGTGACAATGACATCTACCGATGGTTGCTCTGCAAGATACTCCAAAGCTTTTTCACCGCTTTGTTTCCAAATAACCTCGAATCGAGCAGCTTCATATTTTGCGAGATAACCGCTTATTAAATCGGCATCACTTTCAAGCTCATTTACATATAGTACTCGAACTGCTTTAGTATTCATCGCTATTCACTTAACTTGTAATTAAATTACCAACTCCCGGAAGCGCCGCCGCCGCCCGACATTCCACCGCCGCCGCTGAATCCGCCGCCAGAACTTCCGCCGCCAAATCCTCCAAATGATCCGCCTCCATAGCCCCAACCGGAAAAATAGTTATTTCCGTTTGAATTTATGATCGAACGCCGGCGTGATGATAACATAGGCAATAAGACAAATATTCCGAATATTATTATTAGGAATACCAATCCGGCTGAAATAGCGGGAGCTTTATTACCTTTGGTATCTGCTTGATACTCGCCTTTTGTTACTCGGATAACTGCACCGATACCTGTCACAATACCGCCGAAATAATTGTCTGCTTTAAAGTACGGCAGAATTTCATTTCGTATAATCCGCGAAGATATTGCATCTGTCAAAACACCTTCGAGGCCGTATCCCACTTCAATTCTAACCTTTCGATCCTGCTTGGCAATTAAAAGCAGTACACCGTTGTTTTTTTTCTCCTGACCGATCTTGTTCAATGCGAAGGTTCTATTAGCATATTCTTCAATACTTTCTCCTTCAAGAGAATTGATCATCAAGACAATAACTTGGGTTGAAGTAGTATCCTCATAGCTTTTGAGTTCTTGATCTAATTTCTGCCATTCCTGATAACTCAGCGTATTTGTAAAATCAGTTACACGCTGATCAAGTTTAGGAAAATTTGTTTCTGCAGTTACGGCATATGTGCACATAACAAGCGTAACAAATAAAAAAGCATGCCGGAAATTTTTCATAATTAATTCAAGAACTAAATCTGTAAATCCTCTCCCCTAATCACTTACTATATAAATAACTTTTCTTTACGTGGCAAGTGTTTCACCTGGCAATAAATAATGCCGGCAAATTCTATTCCAAAATGCCGATGAAACCATTTTTTATTCTACCTTACAGAGCAGGCGTAATTTCAGTCTGCTATTCCGATTTCTTTGCCCGGGCTTTATTTTTCTTCGACAATACCAGGAGCCCAATTGCAACGGCAATTATTAAAATCGCCGCAATAATAATAACCGTCGATAATGTATTATTCCCTTCATTTAATTTGTAACCGCCTTTTGTTGCCCTGACTATTGCATCAACCCCTGTTACAACACCACCGAAATAATTTTTTGATTCGAAATAAGGAAGAATTTCATTGCGGATAATCTGCGAAGATATCGCATCCGTAATAATACCCTCAAGATTATATCCTACTTCAATTCTTACCTTTTGATTCTGCTTGACAATTAAAAGCAGCACACCGTTGTCTTTTTTCTCCTGACCGATCTTGTTCAACACAAAAACTTTATTGGCATATTTTTCTATGCTTTCCCCTTCAAGAGAATTGATCATCAAGACAACAACCTGTGTTGAAGTAGTATCCTCATAGCTTTTCAGCAGGCGATCCACTTCCTGCCACTCTTGAAAGCCCAGCGTGTTTGTAAAATCGTTCACGCGTTGTTTGAGTTCTGGAAATTGAGTTTCCGCTTTAACAAACGATATGCACACTGCGGCAAAGAGTGCGATAATAACCAAGCGTAAGTTTTTCATAATTATCCTCAGAACTTTACCTGCGGAGCCTTATCGGCACCCGCAGCAGATTGAAAGTATTGTGCTTCACGGAATCCTCCGAAGTTCGCTATAATATTTGCAGGGAACTGGAGGATTTTGGTATTGTATTCCTTTGCTGTTTCGTTGAAGTTGCGGCGTTCAACGGCTATGCGATTCTCGGTACCTTCTAACTGAGATTGAAGCTCAAGAAAGTTTTGATCGGATTTTAATTCGGGATACTTTTCGACGACAACCATAAGCCTGGATAATGCCGAACTCAAGCCATCCTGTGCCTGTTGAAACTTCTGGAATGCCTGCGGATTGTTCAACACTTCCGGTGTCACTTTCATCTGGCCGACGCTTGCGCGTGCTTCGGTAACACCAACCAGCACTTCCTTTTCCTGCTTTGCAAATCCTTTGACTGTTTCCACCAAATTCGGTATTAAATCTGAACGGCGCTGATATTGGTTCTCTACCTGGCTCCAAGCACTCTTCACGCCCTGATCTTTAGAAACAATATCATTATACATACCTGTGGCCCATCCGGCAATTAAAAGCACAACCAAAAATAATCCGCCAATAATCGAAAGCGTAATTATTAATCCTTTACTCATATTGCGCTCCTATGAATTTATAATCAATTGTTTTGGAAAATATTTGGGATCGTTCCTCTAAACACTGTAACACAAGAGCCGCTGCACTGCTGTCTGCCGCTGCTGCCCGCCAGTTGCGAATAGAAACCGGCACTGCCTGAACTTCCATCGTATCTTTTGCAAAACGCACCTTCAATACAGCTGTTTCACTGTTCGCACATTTTAGATTTCCGCCAAAAACAAAATTGCCTAAAGAGTACGCAACAGTTCTGCCGAGATACTGTTCTATTCCCTGCAATACGTGCGGATGATGCCCCACTATTAAGTCGGCACCACCTTCGATTATTTGATGCGCAAGAATAATCTGACTGCTGTCCGGTTCAGTTTCCAATTCTTGGCCCCAATGAAGATTGACCACAACAAAGTCTACACGCGGCCTTAATCTTCTTATGTCGTCGAGAATAAGCCATTGACTGCGCGGCGCGGTACCGGGCTGCGTTCTTGAAGCAAGAAATTTTTTTGTACCGCCATATCCCAGAAAACCGATTCGAATATTGTTCACATCGAGAACAACCGGTTTTCGTGCTTCTGAAAGATTTCTTCCGATGCCTGTATGCCGTATCCCTGCTGAATCCAGCTGCCTGATTGTCTCCAAAATTCCTTCAATACCAAAATCCGCCGAATGATTGTTGGCACAATTGACAATTGTAATTCCTGCATTAGACAATTGAGAAAGATATTCGGGTTTCATTTTAAAAACGAATTCTTTATCCATGCTGTCCAATGACCGCGTTACGGCATTTTCCAGATTAACCATCATTAAATCATATGCGCCGATGCTTTTCCATTTTGCAAAAACGTTGATGGTTCTGCGTTTCGCAGCATACTCAAAATTAGC
>CAZYAM010000138.1:0-5327 GCA_964645575.1 uncultured Ignavibacteriaceae bacterium | reverse complement strand
TGCGCCAGAGAAATTATTCCGAATCTCTCAACCGCTTTCAGGAAATTATTAAACAATACCCGAATGCATTGCTTATCGATGATGCAATGATGAAAATAGGCGAGCTTAATTTAAAATTAAAGCTGACAAAAGAAGCAATTGCAGCGCTCCGTTTTATCGCCGACTCGATTCAATTGAGTATTCTTAAAGACAAGGCTCAATTTCGTATTGCGGAAATATATGAGAACATACTGCATAATAAATCGCAGGCAATTACAGCATATGAAAAACTGCTGGAACGGTTTCCAAATTCACTCTACGCAGAACAGGCACGGAAAAAAATACGGCTGCTGAGGGGCGATAATCTGTTATAAGTGAAAGGGCTTGTAGGGAACGTTCAATTGGCGGAAAAATATTCTCCGACGATCGGCTTCAGCAAAAATTAATCGGCGGCGCACTTATAATTGCGTCCGGATTTATTATTCTAAGGAACGTTGCATAGAAATTCTAAGAAGGCCTTCCCAAAGAGGTTTACAAAACTTAAAAAATGCCTTTAGTTAAAAGCTTGATAATCTAAAAGGCGCCGTTGTCCTACATTTCTTTATTTACAATTTCATGAGATTTTATCAAACGCTCAAAGTAATTTTAGCGGTGCATGCAAACCATACCGGAATTTGGGGTAATTCTTATAAGGGCGAAAACAAGCCAAAAGGGGGTTAAATATTTTAACTGAAATTTAGCAATTTTCTGCTTGACATTCAATCTTAAGTGACATAAATTGTGTCATATATAAAGACATTATTTTTATAACCCATTCATTATCAATAGATTGTCTATGACATCTCCTCGGTCATACGAGATGACACATCCTTGGTTAACATTTGAATTAAACTTAAAATCCGCGTCTGCTAAACTCTGGGTTCTCTTAGGAGAATGCCAGTCGAAATGTTTCCATATCGCAGGAACACCGCTACAACCAGAACTCGCTAAAAAATTATATCAACTATATCTCGCAAAGGGTATGTTGGCTACTACAGCGATTGAAGGGAACACTCTCTCTGAGGACGAAGTCATTCAGCACCTAGAGGGAAAACTTGTTCTTCCTCCTTCGCGAGAATATTTAAAACAAGAAATTGAAAACATAAAAAACGAATGTAATAGAATATGCCAAAACATTATTAATGGTATACCATTAGAACTTAGCGTCGAAACAATTAAGAATATGAATCGATCTATTCTTAACAATCTCCCATCAGAAAATGGAGCATTGGCTGGCGAGATTAGAAGACGTCCTGTAAGAGTGGGGAGATATGCTGGCGCACCCCATGAGGATTGCGAATTCTTACTCGACAAACTTTGTAAATGGCTTCAATCTTCCATATTTGATCCACCGGAAGGATTAGAATCCGTATACGCAACAATAAAAGCTATAATAGCACATTTATATCTTGCACGGATACATCCATTTGATGACGGGAATGGTAGAACGGCTCGTTTGATTGAATTTCAGATATTAATTAGTTCTGGTATCCCAGCTCCCGCGTCACATCTATTAAGTAATCATTATAATCTAACACGAGTTGAGTATTATCGGCAACTTGATCGAACTAGTAGTTCTGGTGGTGAAGTAATTCCTTTTATATCATATTCAGTTCAAGGGTTTGTTGATGGATTAAAGACACAAATTGAAAAAATTCGTGAGCAACAGTTAGAGACCGCATGGGAAAATTTTGTCCACGGAAAATTCAAAGACAAAGACAATACTTCTGGCAAAAGACAAAAACATCTTGTTCTTGATTTATCAATGAAAACCGAGCCTGTATCATTTGATAAAATTAAAGAAATTAGTCCAAGAGTCGCAATACATTATACAAGTAGAACTCAACGAACGATGTTTCGAGATATAGCAATTTTAAAAAGGATGGAATTGATTAAGGTATCTCAAGGAGGGATTATTGCTAACAAAGACATTATATCTGCCTTTTTGCCGATCAGAATGTCCCATAAGACCCAAAGTCCATAGTGCGACATTCATTGTTCTTTGAATTTACCAACCATTTTAAAACACACCACTACCGAACGAATTCGAAAATTGTCTCTATAGTTATGATGTGCTATATTAATAACACATAGTGAATGTTAAGTGATCTGGATAGACAGTAAATACATTGAAAGAACAAGCAGTTTATGACTCAGAAACAATACTGGTGGTTTTTCAAAGGTTTTGATGTTCGAGATAACAAAGTCTGGTCGCGCTCTTTTAAAGATTATCATCTGGAAGAGCTGACAAAACGCTATCCTACACCTTTATATTTTACACACGGGAAAAGAATTGAAGATAAAACCCGGCTCATCAGGGAAGCATTCGCTAAAAACTATTCAGGCGAAGTGGAAATAAATTACGCTGTCAAGGCAAATTATTGCCCGCAGATTCTTGATCTCATTGCATTGCTCGGCCTGGGAGCGGATGTGGTTTCTCCGAACGAAGCTGTTCTTGCAGAACAGCGCGGTATTCCCAGAAACAGAATTATGTTTACAGGCACATCCGTTTCCAAAGATGATCTTGAACAGCTTGTAAAGTTCGGCAATTATAAAATCAATATCGATTCTAATTCACAGCTCAAAAAACTCGGAGAGCATAGAGATGAATGGAATATTCATGGCTTGAATCTTTCCATAAGATTGAATCCGAATATCGGAGCAGGACATAATCCCGACGTCATTACTGCCGGTATTAGGAACGATGACGGAGTTCCTATAAAGTTCGGAATAGAGCAGGATAAGATTTTGGCTACATTCATGGCGGCCCGCGAGTACGGTTTTTATCCAGACACACTGCACATACATATTGGATCCGGCTGGCTTGGCAACGATGTTCATAGTTTCAGAACCGCTTTGCAAAACACTCTCGAAGTGATGAATGAATTGGCAGGACATGGCTTTTCAAATCTGAATCTCGATGTCGGCGGAGGCCCCGGTATTAGATACAGTGAATCTCAGGAATCTTTTCCATTTGATACATATGCAAAAATAATCAGCGAAGAGCTGGCGCGAAGCGGTGTGAAGATACATAGACTAATCACCGAGCCCGGAAGAAGCCTTGTCGGCGATTCAACCGTCCTATTAACTAAGGTGAATACCGTTGAAGAAAAAAACGGCATTCTTCATGCCTTTACCGATGCCAGTATGGGAACATTAATAAGGCCAAAACTCTATCATGCATATCATGAGATCATTAATATCTCCAATCCCGACGGACATCCCAATGTATATGCTGTTGACGGCAATGTATGCGAAACCGGTGATACTTTCACCCAGGACAAGCCAAGAGAAATTCCCGAGATTAGAGAAGGAGATATTTTGGGCATTCTTGACACGGGCGCATATGGTGATGTAATGTCGTCTTCTTACTGCCTGAGAGGCAGAGCAAACGTTTTATTAGAGCACAAGGGAAAGCTCATCCAGTGTTCTAAAGGTGTTGAGGATTTAGACCAGATACTGCAAAGGTTTAATACCGACATCAGATTAGAAAAGTAATTCTGTAAAAGAAGCGAATTTTGACTCCCTCTTAGGATAAGTAGACGGTAGAAACGTATTTTACGCCGCTACCATCACAAATAAACATTTCTTATACTCCATTATATTCATTAATAGAAAAGTTGCTTCCTCTTCAATACGAAGGAGAAATCATGGGATTTCTTGTCTTGCTGTCGATTGGAATCGTAATTCTGGTTGTAGTGTCTTTTATCAATTCCATAAAACTTCGGAATAGAGTCGATAATCTCGAATGGCAACTCTTAAAAATGAATAAATTCAGCGATCGTCTAAAAAACCTCGAAGATAAACTGCACGATAGTGTTCCGAAGACAGAAGAAATTGCTTCTGAACCTGTCGTGGTAAAACAGGAACCTCCCGTATCCCAGCCTGAACAGACAGTGAAACCTGCAGTCCAGGAAATAAGACAACCTGTTCATGAAATTGAACAGCCGAAATCGCGCACTCGTGAAGAATGGGAATCTTTCATCGGCGGAAAATTGCTTAACCGTATCGGCGCATTTGCATTGATCATCGGCCTGGGATTCTTTTTAAAGTACGCGTTCGACAATAACTGGATTTCCGAAACTGTACGGGTATTGATCGGCGGACTGGTCGGATTATCATGCCTCGCATTTGCATATCGTGCGCACCGGAAAGAATTCCAGATATTTGCGCAGGGACTATTGGGTGCCGGTATTTCCATTCTTTATCTATCTGTCTATGCATCTTTCAATTTCTATGAATTAATTCCACAATGGGCTGCGTTTTTTTTAATGTCGGCAGTGACGGCGCTGTCGCTTGCTGTCGGACTTTATTACAACTCTCTTGCTGTCGGTATGCTCGGATGGGCAGGCGGTTTCCTTACACCGATCATGCTGAGTACCGGCGTGCCTAATGAAACAGGACTCTTCACTTATATCGCGCTTCTTAACGTCGGACTCCTTGCCGTTGTCTTCGTGAAAAAGGAATGGAGCATCATCGAGCCGCTAACGCTTGCAGGAACCTGGATATTGTTTTTCGCATGGTATTTCGAATACTATAAAGATACTGATCTGGCAATGACAGTATTCTTTATTTCTGTTTTCTGGGCTTTGTTCTTCGGACTTGATTTTGCGAGGCTGTACTTGAAAGGCGAAATAAATATCCTACAGCATGTAATAGCAGGAATAAATCTATTTCTCTTTTTCATCATGCTCTACGTTCTGGTCGACAAAGATTATCATACGTGGATGGGAGGAACTGCACTGCTTCTCGCCTGCATTTACTCCTGCGCTTTCTTATTTCTGTATAAACAGATAACTGTTATAAATGCCGTAACGATACGCTCTACACTCTCTGCTGTCGCTCTTGCCGTGATAGCAACAGCAATTCAATTCGAGGATTTTACAACCGTAATCCTCTGGTCTATAGAAATTGCATTACTGGCCTGGTGCGGCGTGCACTGGAAACAAAGATTCCTGTATTTTGCTGCAATTATTCTTTTTTCATTTACCGTGTTGAAATTTTTCTATACAAAAGGAGCTCTTGTTTTTAATCCGATTGAACAATTTACACCGGTTTTTAATGAACGTTCGTTGACTCTTACAGTTATGGCGATAACTTTCGGGTTAAGCGCATGGCTTCTAAGAGGTTCGGGAAAAAAGGGAGATGTGTTTTCAACGCTGTTCCATTCATCCTGGTGTATCGCAATATTTACGCTTTTTACAGTAGAGACCAACGATTTCTTCGAATGGAAGATAATAAGTCAGAGTGCTGTCGCACCCCATTACCTGTCTTATTTGCGCATTCTGGTACTCGCCGTCATCTGGTGC
>CAZYAM010000137.1:0-5391 GCA_964645575.1 uncultured Ignavibacteriaceae bacterium | reverse complement strand
TGAAATTCTTCCTTGACTTGGAATACATTTATTTGTACAATATAAAACGGTTCAATTATATTTGAACTGATAAAATTTACGAATTAAAGTTTTAAATTTAACTATATAATAAATTTAAGTGAAGGAAAAAAATGATGAATAAATATTTCACAAAAGTTGATAAGCCGATACCATACGAAGGCAAGGATTCGAAAAATCCTCTTGCATTTAAATACTACAACAAGAGTCAAAAAGTCGGCAATAAAACAATGGCCGAACACCTTCGCTTTTCAGTTGCATTCTGGCATACAATGTTGGGGAGCGGTGCTGATATGTTTGGAGGTCCGAGTTTTCAGAGAGAATGGCGTAAAGCTTCGGATCCCATACAGCGAGCGAAGGATACTATGGAGGCCAATTTCGAATTCTTACAAAAGTGCGGTATTGACTACTACTGTTTTCATGATCGCGACATCGCACCTGAAGGCGAGACTTTTGCAGAGTCGTGCAAGAATTTAGAGACAATGGTTGAAGTAGCAAAAAAATATCAAAAAGAAACCGGCATAAAATTATTATGGGGAACTGCAAATCTGTTTAGCAATGCAATTTATTCACAGGGTGCCGGTTCCAGTCCGAATGCACATGTAATGGCCACTGCAATTGCTCAGGTAAAAAACGCGTTAGATGCAACAAAAGAACTCGGCGGTGAGAATTATGTTTTCTGGGGCGGACGTGAAGGATATGAGACTTTAATAAATACAGATTTGAAAAAAGAGTCGGAAAAAATGGCGAGGTTCTTCCAGATGGCTGTGGATTATAAGAAAAAGATCGGATTCAAATGCCAATTTCTTATCGAGCCTAAACCATGCGAACCGACAAAACATCAATATGATTCAGACGCAGCGACAACCTTATACTTCCTGAAGGAACATGGTTTATATGATGACTTCAAACTGAATATTGAAGCAAATCATGCAACTCTCGCAGGCAGTACATTCGAGCATGAACTTGCGGTAGCTTCAGCTGCAGGTAAATTGGGAAGCGTAGATGCAAATAGAGGCGATCTGCTGCTCGGATGGGACACGGATCAATTCCCGACCGACATTTACAGTACGACCCTGGCAATGTTAGTCATTCTGAATCAGGACGGTCTCGGCACAGGCGGATTAAATTTCGATGCAAAAGTACGCCGCGGTTCAATTGATCCAACGGATCTTTTCTATGCGCATATCGGCGGTATGGATGCTTTTGCAAAAGGTTTGCTGGTTGCTCATCAAATGATTCAGGATAAGGCATTGAGCAAATTCATCGATGAAAGATACAGCAGCCATAATTCCGGTATAGGTCAGCAGATTATGTCCGGTAAGGTTACAATGGAAGATGTAGACAAGTGGGCTCGCAACGAAAAGAATCCGGTTCTACAGAGCGGCCGGCAGGAGATGCTAGAAAATATTATCAATTCGTATATTTTCTAGGCGGTTGGTGAGCGAAATGCAAAAGGGCTTGAAGGATGTTTTTAAGGGCGGCTTCCGTATTGGTGCCGCCCTTAATTTAGATTACGGTCAAGAATCAAGTCTCGATGCAATTGATGGAATTGGGATACAGGATTATTGGGTTTTGGTTAGTCGAGTCGTGAAGAAATTGAAAATATCGTTTTTTTCTCTTTCCAAACCTTGTCTTAAACTTATGATTAAAAAATCGGACGTAACATTACTTCCTTATTGGCCTGTCCTTGGTCGAACCGATTATCTTTCGTTATTCAACGGTAACTATGAGCCAAAGCCAGTTCATGATGTCATTGCTATATAAAAACGGCATAAAAGAGAAAAATATAAAGTATCAAGAATAATACGTAAACAAATAAATAACTTATAAATTGAAATATAATAATGTATCGGTCTGTGAATTTTTAAACAGAATTGTTATGATAGGAGTTTTTTAATGGCAGAAAATAAAGATATAGAAATTGTGGCTGCGGGGCATACCTGTCTCGACTTAATACCTGCTTTTACAATTGACGGCAAAGTGGATAAGCTTACGGACGTCCTTGTGCCCGGCAAAATGATTAATATGGGTGAATGTGTCGTTGTTGGAGGAGGACCTGTTACAAATGCCGGTGTATCCATCAGGCGGCTTGGTGTGAAAACCGAATTGATCGGAAAAGTCGGGAACGATGATTTTGGGAAACAAATACTTACCTGGTATGAAGAAAATGAGGGCCATTTTCAAGGTATTAAATCAGTTGAAGGAGAATCGACTTCATACACGATTGCAATTTGCATACCTGGAATAGACAGGTTTTATTTGCATCATTGCGGTGCGAACGACACATTCGGTTATGAGGATATGGATTTCGATCTGGTTAAACGTTCGATGCTTATGCTTTTTGGATACCCGCCCTGGATGAGTAAAATTTATGAAAACACCGGCAAGGAATTGACAAAAATTCTTAAGAAAACAAAAGAGCTTGGAACAACAACTGTGCTGGATTTATCACTTCCTGACGTAAACAGCCGTGCAGGCCAAGTAAACTGGAAAGCAATCCTTGATGATTGGGTGCCGCTTTCAGATATTATGGTTCCTAGTGCTGAAGAAATTTTCTATTTCCTTTACAAAGAAAAATTCCTTGAGAAAAAAGCGAAGCTCGGTCCAAAAGAAGCTGTTTTGGATCATATGACCGTCAAGGAGATTTCTGATTTGGGAAAGGACCTCATTAAGTTGGGCACTGCAATAGCGATGGTAAAGTGCGGTCATAGAGGATTATACATTCGAACTGCCGATAAAGACCGGCTTTCAAAATTAGGTGCAGCAGGTTGCAGTAATAATATAGAGAACTGGGCGAACAGAGAACTCTGGTTCCCTGTTTATCAGGAAGAGAAATTTATTGGAGCTTTAGGTTCGGGTGATTCTGCAATTGCAGGATTTCTTTCTGCCTTTGTTAAAGGTAATTCGATTGAAAATTGCCTGAGATATGCAAATGCTGCGGGAAGTATGAATGTCACAGTTCCTGACGGCCTTTCATGGAACAAAGGATTCGACGATTTAACAAAACGCATTAAGGCAGGATGGAAGACAAAAGAAATGAAGATTGACGAGTCAGGCTGGAAAAAGGAACATGAATTTTGGGCCGGACCCGATAACCGCGGTAAGTGGGAAATATAAACAAGAAAAAACAGGAGATTTAAAGATGGCAAAGAAAAATAATGCGAAAAGAGACGCATTCATAGCTAAGTTATTAGCAAAGATGAGACTGGAAGAAAAAGTCGGCCAGCTCTTGACATTTACACGGCGCGGCGCGATGTTGACTCCGAGTACTATCGAGCAGATAACAAAATTGCATTGCGGTGGTCTTTGTCTTGAACCATACGCCGTCGAGACCTGCAAGAATCTTTACTGGGGCAATTCCCAGCTTGATAAAAATTTTAAAAAACCAGCCGATTATTTTACTATTGCAAATAACTATTTTGCCGGTAAGTCCTTTGGTATCAGCATAACACCGGGAGATTATACGAAGGATTTAAATAAACTGCAGAAGCTTGCTATGGGCAGACGAGTTGGAATTCCTCTCCATATGACAATCGACTTCGAAGGCGATTTCAAGAATGATTATATGTCCGGCGGCATAAGACAGTTTCCACCTCCGATGGGTATGGCAGCAATCGGCGATGCGAAGACAACTTATCAGATTGGTTTGACGATTGCCAAGCAATTAAGCAATATCGGTGTTACACAAATGTATTCGCCGGTCTGCGATGTAAATATAAATCCTAAAAATCCTGAGATTGGCGTCAGATCATTTAGTGATGATCCTGAGACTTGTGCAAAACATGCCACCGCTTTATTAAGAGGCTTCCAGGATGGCGGCATAGCAGCAACTGCAAAACACTTCCCAGGAAGAGGCGCTTCAGATACCGATGCTCATGATGTACTGGAAGTAATAAGAACCGATAAACAAAGAATGCAGGAAGTCGAATTATATCCTTTCAAAGCCGCGATAGCAGCAGGAGTTAAAGCAATTATGACGGGGCATTCAATATACCCGGCATATGATGATAAATATCCTACGACTTTGTCGGAAAGAATTATCAAAGGACTCTTGAGAGAAGAACTTGGATTTGACGGAGTCATAGTCACCGATGCGATCGGTATGGCCGCAATCTCAAACAATGGCCGCTTCCGAGAGCCTGCGCAATGGCGATAAAGGTAGGATGCGATACTATACTCTTGAAAGCTGACGATGAATCGAGATCTCAATGTTTCTTCGGAGTAAAGCAAGCTGTCGAGAGCGGTGAAATTTCCGAAGAGAGACTTGATGAAGCTGTGACACGTCTTTTAAGGATGAAGTACGATCAGGGTTTGTTTGCAACGGCCGGAAAGAAAGATCCCAAAAAAGCCCAGGCATATGCGATGAGCAGACCGGTTATTAATTTATCATGGGAAGTTGCTAAAAAAGCGCTGATCGTAATGCGCAACGATAATAATATATTGCCTTTGAATCCCAAGAAGAGAATGCTGGTTATCGAGCAGCGCATTCCCTATGAATTCTGTGGAAAAGATCCTTATATGCATCAGCACATGTTCTGTGAGGATATGGTAGAATATACGCAAAATATGATTCTGGCTGATACTGACTTTGCAGCACACGAAGATGAGATTGCGGAGTGCCTTGAACTTGCCAAGCAGGTAGACCTTGTTGTTATGACAAATTATTACGCTCGAATCGTAAAGACTGGTAATAACCGATTACTCGTCAAAAAACTCAAAGAAATGGGCAAAAAAGTTATCGTTGTTACAAATTATCCGTATGTGGAAGGAACGACGGCTGAAGCTGATGCTGTGGTTTGTAATTTCAGCGGAACTCCTGATTCGATAAAAGCAGCAATCGGAGTGCTGTTTGGAAAAATCAAACCTTCGTCGAAAACCAAGCTGCCAATAAGTCTTGGTGTTCAAAAGGAAGCTCCGGTAAAAAAGCCGTTGTCAAAGAAAAATCAGTCGCTTGATTTGTCTTATTGCTAAGACACATGGAATCGGCAGCTGTTTTATTACACATCCTTTAGTGTATTTAAGGTATGTGAAATAAATTGCATTAATTTAAAAAACAATCTACCGGTGGATTTGGTAAATTTCTGTTTAGGAATTAGAATATTTTATATTGAAGAAGTATCTTATGGCAAAATCTTATAGTTTAAAAACAAATGACATATATACAATTTCAGGCAAACAAATCTCTGATATATATGTCAAGAACAAAATGACGGTTCACTTTCAGGGGATGTCAAAAACTCTTCAATTCCCTCATACTATTGCTCTTCAATGTGCTCCGACCTGTTCGATAGGTATGTCTCCTGAGGGTCTTTATAATAGGCTGAATAATGCCGGTAGATTGATTTTATTAAATCAGAATGCAATTCAACT
>CAZYAM010000136.1:0-5518 GCA_964645575.1 uncultured Ignavibacteriaceae bacterium | reverse complement strand
GTCATATAGAAATAGATGACCCCACCTTCCGCCAAAGAACCGGCGAACAGGCAATCCTCCCCTAAAAGGGGAGGAGATTTAAAATAATTTCAATCAACTTTTTAATACTGCACCTGTACTTGCACTCGTAACGAACTTAGAATACCGCCTGAGCCATTTGCTGGTCGCGCGCGGTTCGAATTTCGGCAGCGATGCAATACGCGAATGGATTTCCTCGTCGCTCAGACGCACCTTCAATGTACGTGCATCCAGATCGATATCAATTATATCGCTGGCACGTAAAGCTGCGATAGGGCCGCCGCCTGCTGCTTCAGGCGAAACATGCCCGATACATGCACCATGTGTACCTCCGGAAAAACGTCCGTCGGTAATAAGCGCAACTTTTTCACCCAATCCCATGCCCATAATTGCCGAAGTGGGCGAGAGCATTTCCTGCATACCGGGTCCGCCGCTTGGTCCTTCGTAACGAATCACGACTACATCGCCTACCTGCACTTGTCCCGCGAGAATTCCTTCCTGTGCATCTTCCTGACTTTCATAAATTCGCGCCGGTCCGCTGTATTTGCGCATCGCATCAGAAACACCGGCTGTCTTGATAACCGCGCCTTCAGGTGCAAGATTACCAAAAAGGATTGCCAATCCGCCTTTTTCCGAATGCGGATTATCCACAGGCCGGATGACTTCCGAGTTTTTCACTTTTGCTTTTTCAACAATACTTCGCATGGTCTTTCCACTCACCGTCGGCCGATCGAGATGCAGAATATCGTTTCCCTTTTTTGCAACTTCATTCAAGAGCGCTGGAATCCCGCCTGCCTTGTGCAAATCTTCGATATGCCATTTCCCGGACGGACTGATTTTAGAAAGATGCGGAACTTTATCTGCTATTTGATTAATTCGTGAAAGCGGATATTCCAGACCGATTTCATTACAGAAAGCCAATGTATGAAGAACCGTATTTGTACTGCCGCCCATCGCCATATCCAAAGCAAACGCATCATCGACGGCATCCTGCGTAACGATATCGCGAGGCTTGAGATTTTTTTTGATCAGATTTAAAATTATTTTCCCTGCATCTTTAGTCAAGTCATTCCGTTGTTTGCTTTTTGCTATAGCGGTGCCGTTAAAAGGCAGACCCAGCCCGATCACTTCCAGGAGGCAGTTCATAGAATTCGCCGTAAAAAGTCCTGAACATGAACCGCAGGACGGGCATGCATATTTTTCCAGTATCTTTAAACGCTTCTCATCCATAGTACCGGCTTTATATGAACCGACTCCTTCGAATACGGAAATGAGGTCGACAATTTTACCGTCAGGGGTTTTACCAGCCTTCATTGCACCGCCGGTAATAAAAAGAGTGGGAATGTTAACACGGAGTGCAGCCATCACCATACCGGGAACGATTTTATCGCAATTAGGTATGCACACCATTCCGTCGAACGGATGCGCTTCGATCATGGTTTCTACACAATCGGCGATAAGCTCGCGTGAAGGCAGGCTGTATTTCATTCCGGCATGCCCCATCGCGATGCCGTCGCATATCGCGATTGTATTGAACTCGAACGGAACACCGCCTGCAGCACGGATAGCGTTCTTTACCAGCTTTCCGAAAGCCTGCAAGTGTACATGGCCCGGTACGATATCTACATAAGAATTAGCAACAGCGATAAACGGTTTGCCGAAGTCGGTTTCTTTGACACCTGTAGCGCGAAACAAAGCACGATGAGGTGCTCGTTCAAATCCTTTTTTCATAATGTCGGATCGCATAGTTCATTCCTTTCAGACAGATATAAAACATTTTTTCCTCTGCCAGAGGAGAACGCTGCAAAACCTGAATTTATGGGGTACCGATTTCGGTGTGCTTCGTCGCCTCTGGCCTTACTCAGCCTACGATAATAAGGCTAAGTACAAGCAGGAGGCTAAGAATAAGAGTCAGCGGTAATAAACCAAGTGTAGACAGAAGAACCGTAGGCCGGACGTTTCTTCCGGCGGAATTTAACGATAAAACGGAGGTATTTTGGTTATTCTGTTTCACTGTACTTCAGTAAATAATTTCACCTATACCATACGAAAAACTTTGCAGTTTGTCAAGAGTTTGAAAGGAAAATTTTAACACAAAATGCGATATTAACGAGTATTAATAGTGGGAAAATGAGGATCGGTGCCTTTGTACGTTCAATTTTTACTCGCCGGCTTCTTCGCAGGGAGACCCTATTATATATTCCAATCCCCTGCGCTTCGCGCTTCCCCCTTTTTGAAAGGGGGCGTACAGACTGTGGACAAGGGGGAATTAAAGGGGGTTATTATCATCAAATGTTGGAAATCAGTTAAATCTTTTTTCAATATAAGTTTATCGATTTCATTGTAAATTATTTTACACACACCATCGATATTTTTACGTACATCATCATTTGTAAATCTTAGAAATTGTATCCCAAACGATTCAATATAGTCTTGCCGTGCTTTATCATATTCTTCCACGTTCATTTTTGAATGAGAATCTCCATCAACTTCAATTGCGAGTCTTAATCGCGGGCAATAAAAATCAAGAACATATTGATCGATGCTGTATTGCCTGAGGAAGCGTTTTCCATGCATTTGCTTATTTTTGAGTTTTAACCATAAGACAACTTCTGCTGTCGACATATTCGTGCGGAGTATTCGTCGGCGAGCTTTCATTTCTTTTTTACTAAATGACTCGGTCATATTGTGTTAACAAAGCGATATTTTTCCCTTCTTTCAGGGGGCAGTTAATAGAAATTGATTTTGGCGCAAGTAATATTAATTTACTTTTCTGAGATTCAAAAGAATATTATTCGAACCCCCTGCGCTTCGCGCTTCCCCCTTTATAACACGTGCAATAAGATAACCAAACACAAATGATTTATTCTTCTTTTATAATGAAGCGGCATATATCAACTACTGCTTCTTTAAAAATCATTATGCATTACTCTTGTCTTTAAATAGTGTATGCCCTTTTACCAGCCATGAAATACCGAAGGCTAATAAAGCGATTGATTCAAAAATTAATACCGGGTAAAATTTTGAAATATATGTATCCCGCAGAAAAAGTGTATAAATAGTTATACATACTATTGAAAGAATCATTACAATACCGCAAAGACGATATATCAAATTTCTTCGCCTTTTTTCTCTGCCTAGAACACCCGGATGACGTCTAGTAAAGAGAAAGATCGAGTTGAATGACAACGAAAGGAAAAATAGAGTACCAAAAGCTAAATGAATATATTCGGAAATATTATCATCAAGAAGAAACATTCCTACTTTAACGACTTGGCCGCAATACATGGACGTTGGAAAAGCTACTATTCCCAAAGCAAATATTCCGCTAAGGTTGCCGATAAGATCGTCAATCTTTTCATAGCCTCTATAGGACATAAGAAAAAGAGAGACTCCGTAGAGTAATCCAACGAAAAAATCACGCATATTCGTGTAATAATAACCGCTTATCGATCCCTGTATAACAAAACCGTTTTGTAAAAATCCTCCCATTACAACAATGATTGGCAGCGATATTCCCAGAATACCTATCAATCTTTGCATCGCTAAAAAAGAGATTATGAAATTTCTGTTTTGATTCATCGACATATAAACATCCTCGATATATAGTATTGAAAATACTATCCAGCATTCTTATGCTTGTCAATTGTTCTTTTTGCTGTCTTTTTTACAAGGTGATGTCCATCATGCTATTTTCTTCTTATAACATCTTCTTCTTTTGTGTTGACGGGAATCATAAAATTTCCATTGTGCCTGAACTTTAACATTTCCCTCCAGTTCCCTATTTGTCTCGACTTTCTCGATCCTGTTCTTAACAAATACCTTATTGACTTCATGAATCAGAACTGCATTGACGCCTTTATTCTGCAAGTCCGGCCGCACTGCAGTAAGATAAAGATCGGCATTTCGATTATATTTAATTGCATGCAAAACACGGACAAAACCGAACGGGAACAAGCGGCCGTTGCATTTCTGAAGTGCCCTGGATAATGAAGGCATTGCAATTCCGAATGCAGCCACTTTACCTGCTGAGTCGAGCACAACCGGCACATACTCCGGGCGAATGAAACTAAAATATTGCTTTACATACATCTGTATCTGTTTATCCGATAACTCAACAAAACCGTAGAGATCCCGATAGGCATCGTTCAGCACATAAAATATTTCATTTGCATACTGAAGCATCTCTTTGGCCTTTTTAACTTTAAGAATTTTCAAATTGTTCCTCTGCAACGCGATATCGGCCAATCGCTGTATTTTTTCCGGAATCCCGGCATGCATTGTCACTTGATATTCGATCCAATCTATATCTTTCGAATATGCTGCATGCTCGATGTGCCGGGGATAATAAGGATAATTATAAATAGCGCCCAGTGTGCTGACTTCCTCAAAGCCTTCAATCAACGTTCCTTCACCGTCCATATCCGTAAAACCAAGTGGACCATGGATGCTATCCATGCCGTTCGATCGTGCCCATGTTTCAACGGCATTCAATAGCACCGAGGACACTTCAAGATCGTCTATAAAATCAATCCATCCGAAACGGGCTGCTTTCACTCCGTACTTGTCATTGAATTTCTTATTGATAATACCTGCGATACGGCCGGCGATAGTCCCGTTTTTTAACACCAGCCAATAGTTGGCATCGCAGAAATCGAATGCCGGATTCTTGTCTTTTCTCAGTGAGTGGAACTCATCGGAACGCAGCGGGGGAACCCAATACGCATTCTTCCGATATAAAGAATACGGAAAGGATACAAACTGCCGTAATTCGCGCGGAGTGCGCACTTCTTTAAGCTGTAATTCCATTTTTACCTTTTATATACGAAGATAAGGAAAAAAGTATATAGACTACCTGCGGTTTTTTATATTATCTTTTTTATAAGGTAAAGTTTAGCGAGTTTTGGAGTGAAATGCAAGCAAGCCTATGATTCTGTGAGTTGATGAGTCTATGAGCAGATGAGTAGTTGAGGAGATGAATAGATGCGGTGAGCAGAAAATAGTAAAGAGCAGGTTAAACTAGTTAATGAGTTCGTAGTGTTTTACCGCGTTGTTGAGGAGTTGGAAAAGCAGCAAGCAGTAAAAAGTTTTTGAGTAGGGGCTTCATTTTTACCCGCCGTCTTACCTGCCAGAATGCGCAGCAGGCTGGTTGGACGGGTATCAAGCCCGTGAATGGGAGCCAAGTTATTTCACACCGATAGTATTCAACCTGACTTTAAGGTTTTCGTCGTATGACGCCTACAACGGAAATCATCTTGTGAACTACCGGCGGATTTCCATCATATATATGCGATTAAAATCAAAAAATTATTGTTCTTTCGTAGAGGTTAGTTTGTTCCTTCCATCAGTTTTTCAAGGAGAGAAGGAAGGGAAAATAAAGAAATGGTAGATTTCTGATCAGACATAGCATAGGGGACGATAAGTATATCATTATGAAGAAGAGATCCGCACGTGTAGACAACATTAGGAACGTACCCAGATCGGTTTGTTTCCGTCCAAT
>CAZYAM010000135.1:0-5582 GCA_964645575.1 uncultured Ignavibacteriaceae bacterium | reverse complement strand
ATTAAAAGTAAAAGTTAAAATATCGATCAGTGCATCCGCCAAAGAATACGTATACAAATAAGCTATTAATGCACTAAATAAGGCCATTACAAGCAATCGATTTGTATTTACGTCTAGGATTTGATATATTGAAAAATATATGATTATTTGGGGGTGACTTGGCTTCGACGGGGATGAGGAAGCCTAGAATTGCATGCCGTGGTCGTCGTGTCCACGATAAAAAACGGCAAAACATTAAGTGCTAATTACGATTACGCACTGGCTGCCTAATATAATTAGGCAACCCGTTCCCTCAAGTTTAGCCCATTAAATTTGGGAAGAACGTCGCTTATTATGGGATAGCTTATTCTTTTACTCAAGGAGAATAAGTAAATCCGTTGAAATACGGATCACTTGAGCTGGCGCAAGGTAAATCTAGCCTGTCGGAGTTCCCTTACGCGAGATAAAAAAGACAGGATAAGCATGTAGATGTTTTAGGTATCTTCTCTTCGGACCGGGGTTCGACTCCCCGCACCTCCACATTACTATAGCTATTTAGTGTTTTATCCTTCCGTATTAATATATTATTTCAATATATTTAAATAGAAATCTAAATCATCAAGAGAGAACCGGATGTATAAGAAACATGGATTAAGAATTATTTTAAATCCCGTTGCCGGCCATGGACGTGGAAGAAGAATTAAAAAGCAGTTGATAGCATATTTGCAAGAAAAGAAAATTCCATTTCAGTTGGAGCTTACAAAAGGGCCGGAACATGCTAAAGAAATTGCAAATCGAATGAGTGAATACTCTGATATTATTGTAGCTGCCGGTGGAGACGGGACCGTTAATGAAGTCGTATCAGGTGTTGTAGGCAAAAAAACTGCCATTGCTATTTTACCAATAGGATCGGGGAACGATTATAGCAAAGTCATTGGAATACCCAGGGAAATTGATCATGCAATAGATGTTATACTCAACAAAAAAACGAAATTAATGGATTTAGGCAAAGTTATTTATTGGAACCAATACGGAGATAAAAAAGAAAGATATTTTGTCAATACGCTGGGTATGGGGCTTGATGCCGAGATCGCAAAAGAAACCATGCAGATAAAATATTTACGCGGTCTTCCGTTATATCTTCTTGCGGCTTTAAAAGCAATCAGGAAACATTGTCCAAATGAGTACAAGATAATTGATCATAATAAAACAACGACTGCACGTGCATTTTTAATATGCGCAGGAAACGGCTGTTACGAAGGAGGCGGATTTAAGCTTCTGCCTGATGCAAAAGCCGACGATTCATTATTGGATATATGCACGCTTGGAGCAATGTCTATTTACAAAGCATTAAGCATTATACCGAAAATAATAGCAGGCAAACATGGGAATTTGGATAAAGTAACGTTGTGGAAAACAAAGAAATTGAAAATAGAAGCCAAAAACTCATTTGTTCTGCATGGCGATGGCGAGATATTTACACAAAATGCTATTGGCGCAGAGATATCTATAGCAAAAAGTAAAATAAGTTATGTAACACCTTAGGATTGGATAGAATAACGGTAGCCGCGAACTTCAGTTCGCGCTAAAAATCGAATAGCGCAATCTAAAGATTGCGACTACAGAAGACCATTGGATTATTACAGTTCTTGACTCTACAGGACTATATTAGCAAATTGAGTGTGATTGAATTAATATAGCCACAATATAAATCGTTAATTCACATCCTGGATACCAGCTTACACTAGTATGACAATATACTTTACAGTCATTCCGGCCATAGAGCCGGAATCCAGTATAAAAGGAAACAATAAGTATACAAGAATTGAGCTATAATGTATATTATGCAGAATAGCATTATCCCCTTTTTATAGGAGTATTATATATGAAACCACTAAAATCTATTATTTTGCTTATTTCCAGACCGGCGCTTGAAATTATAAAAGACGATAACTGGAAGTTATCCTCTTTCTTTGGCTTCTTTTTCGCCCTGATGGCTTTTATTGTAATGCTTGAATATTCAAGCATCTGGGCAAAATTGATGATTTTTTTCTTTGCATTCCTCGCCGGGTCCTGCCTGGGAACAACTGCAATAGTTATTGATAGAACCGACGATGACTAGATTTAAACCGGATCAATTTTCTTAGTTTTAAAAGAATTATTTTAAAATTCTTGAATATCTATTCTTCCTCTATAGGCATTTTTTGTTCTATTGATTCATTATATGCTTTTAAAGCTTCTTCTGCTGTTATATCTATTATCTTTCCGATTTTGATTTGCCTTTTCTTTATTGTAGTTCCAATTTTGTTTGCATCTATCTTATAATTCATTGCCTCTGCTAATACATTATCTAAATTTTCCGGCTTGCAAGTAACAATTACTCTTGATTGTGATTCGCCAAACAGTAAAAAATCATTTCTAATGCCTGATGATTTATTTAATTCAATTTGACATCCAATCTCTTTTGATTCGTTTAAACTTTCGACCAGCGTTACTGCTAATCCTCCGTCTGATACATCATGCATAGACCGGACAAGCTCGTTTATAGCTAAAGATTGACATAATTTGTGAAGATGCGATTCATATTCCAAATCTATACTTGGAGCATCTCCGAGTATTTCGTTCTTTTTCATAGAAAGATATTCTGAACCACCGATTTCACCTTTATTAATTCCCAATTCGATTATTATATCGCCTGGTTCTTTGAATTTTGTGCCTATTTCCCTATTCACATCATCTATTAAACCTAACATACCAATTACCGGAGTTGGAATAATTGCACCGCTTGGCCCCTCATTGTAAAAACTGACATTTCCACCGGTAACCGGTGTCGAAAATGCGTTACAGGCCTCTCTCATTCCAGCAATCGACTCTACAAACTGCCAATAGATCTCCGGATCATATGGATTACCAAAATTCAAGCAATTCGTTATAGCAATTGGCTTAGCGCCAGTGCATGCAACATTTCTAGCTGCTTCTGCTACCGCTATTTGAGTCCCGCGCCTTGGATTTAAATAAACGAACTTAGCATTACAATCCGTTTTAAGTGCTAAAGCCTTATTCGTTCCTTTTAAACGAATTACGGCAGCGTCAGAATTAGATAGTTTAATACTATTCGTCCGCACCATTGAGTCGTATTGTTCGTATACCCATCTTTTACTTGCTATTGAAGGTCGTGAAAGTAATTCAACAAATACCTTATTCATGTCTACAGGAACCTGTAATGAAGATATATCAAATCTCCTGCACCTATCGATATATGAAGGTATTCGTACTTCCCTGACGTAAACTGGTGCGTCACCTCCGAGTACAAGTGGATTAGCCGGGAGACTTGCTACTAACTCGTTATTTAATCTTATATTTACATTTGGTTTATCCTCGACTATACCTACTATTTCCGATTCTATATCCCACTTTTTAAATATGTTAGTAATTTCTTCCTCATATCCTTTCTTGACTATAAAAAGCATCCTTTCTTGCGATTCTGATAAAAGAATTTCGTAAGGTGTCATCTCTTTTTCACGTAACGGGATTTTTTCTAAGTCTATCGTCATTCCCGATTTACCTCTCGCACTCATCTCTGATGTCGAACAAGTAACACCTGCAGCACCCATGTCTTGTACGCCTATAATATGGCCACTAGCTATTGCTTCTAAAGTAGATTCTAGAAGCTTTTTTCCTTCAAACGGGTCTCCTACCTGGACTGATGATTTCTTTGCTTCTGATTTCTCTGAAATCGCTTCTGACGCGAATGTAGCACCATGGATTCCATCACGACCTGTTTTTGATCCAACAACCATAACAATATTCCCATCCCCTTTTGCAATTGCCCTGGAAATTTTTCCATATTCTACTATTCCAACAGCCATGGCATTTAGAAGCGGATTTTCTTTGTATGAATTGTCAAAATATACTTCACCTGCTACCGTTGGCACGCCAAAACTGTTACCGTAATCAGCTATTCCTTTCACTACTCTTCCGAATAAATGCCTGACTCTTTGATCTGTCAACTCACCAAATCTAAGAGAGTTTAACACAGCAATTGGCCTGGCACCCATCGAGAAAATATCTCTTAAAATACCGCCAACTCCTGTCGCAGCACCTTGATAGGGCTCGACAGCTGAAGGATGATTATGACTCTCGATTTTAAATGCAACTGCCAGACCATCTCCTATATCAACAAGCCCTGCATTCTCCTCACCGGCTTCCACCAGCAATTGCGGACCTTTACGCGGCAGCGTCTTCAACTGGGCAATTGAATTCTTATAACTGCAATGTTCGCTCCACATAACGCTGAAGATACCTAATTCAGTAAATGTCGGAACACGTCCTAATAACTCATTAATACGATCATATTCTTCTTTTAAAAGACCATGTTCAAAAGCAAGTCCTAATGTTACTTCGGGATCATTACCTCTGCTTGGTTTATTCTTAATTCTCTTCATATTTAAGTGATTACCTCGTAATAAAACGTCTAAGGTCCAATAATTTTTAATAATTCATCATTTTTTTCAACCGTTGCGCCCTGTTGAACGGACACCGATTCAATTCTACAGTCTTTCAATGCCCTGATTTCATTTTCCATTTTCATGGCTTCAAGTATCAGCAAGACACTCCCCCTACGTACATTCAATTCCTTATGAACTAATAATTTTGTAATTAATCCCGGCATCGGTGCATAAATTGTAGCCGATTTTGAAATATGTGATTTCCTCAGCAACCATGATTGTACAATCATCGACCTTTGATCGTCAACAACAGCCTGCGTTTGCGAACCGTTTACATTCACCTGATATCTCGACGATAATTTCGCCGATGATGCTGCCTGTTTGCTTTCATGAAAGTCGGTGATTTTTATCTCGAAATCGGTACCAGATAAATTTAAAACATACACATCCTCTTTAATTTTTCTAACATCGAATTTATATGTTTCATCGTTTACTTTCACATTTTTATCGTCACTCACGTATATCTTAAAAGTCTCATTTTCAAGATTTACTAAGTATTCTCCCCTGTTTAGCGTAACCCACTTATTCGCCTCTTTTTCCATTCTGATTCCTTCTTGACAAATATATGCTTAGGACGTCTGCGTGGTATAGTCCCATGTTGAACTAAAGCAGCAAAAACAGCAGCCGCTATGCATTCTTTTTTCAATTTGTCTCGTTCTTTATTCGATTCATTTTTACTTGACATATTTTACTCATTTGAATTCAACAACCGTTACGCCTGCGCCTCCCTCATTCCACTCGCCTAATCTAAAACTCTTTATATGCGGATATGTTTGTAAAAAATCCCCTATTCGTTTTCGTAACGCACCCGTGCCCTTGCCATGAATGATATCGACACGATGCAATCCTGCTACATATGCATTATCGAGAAAAGTCTGCGTTTGCGCAATCGCATCATCACCAAATAATCCACGCAAATCAATTTCGTTTTGAATTTCCGGTGAAGGAATACAGGAGGATGCTTCTGCATGCCTAACATGTTTCTTGTCTTCCTTTTGCAGATCATTTAACGCAATTCGCAAGCGAGTATTACCGCAGAGTACAATTGCATATTTACCTTTAATCTCTATTACTTCAGCTCGTTCGTGCCCGTCA
>CAZYAM010000134.1:0-5666 GCA_964645575.1 uncultured Ignavibacteriaceae bacterium | reverse complement strand
CAGTACCAAAAGAAACAATCAGGGATGGTGGGGAAAATAATGTTTGGATAAAGTTATAACTGAGTTGTAGAATGGAATTTTTACAACTCATGAGAGTGAGCCCTTAGTCATAAATTTTTATTTGTTAAAAATTTTTTATACAAAGTGTCATTTCTTTTGTCTTGACACAAAAGAAATGACGAAAGTCCCGTTGTACGGGATGCCGCTCTGTTATTATTTTATTGTTGCGGCAAAAAAGTCAAGACTATAGAAAAATATGAGAAAAACTTCGGCTCACTTCGCTGCACAAAATAAACTCAGGCGCCTTTTCGGCGCCTTCAAACAGTATTTTGTGCAAACGCTTCATTCGCCTTGTTTTTCTAACATATTTTTCTAAGGTCGTTTATCTGCTATTTTGAGATAAAATTAAGAATTAAATAATTTGAAAAGGGGTATTATGAGCACTACCAGACAATTCCGTCATTTTTTCCTTATAACAATAATTTTGCTAAGTTACAGCATACTAAGCGCCCAAATCAGGATAAAAGAGCGAGTGGAGATATCGCCTTCAGCAAGAATTATGGCTGAAGCAAACTCAGGTTCAGTCGGCCTTGATACTCTTATTGATTATATTGACTCTGCTCCTGGTTCTGCGTATACAAGAGTGTATGTAGTGAGAACAAGTGTTTTTACAGTTTCCAGTTCAATTCAAAGCAGTGAAGAAATACCTGTTGGAGTGATCTTAAATGCTAATACTATTATAACAAATAGTTCAGGCGAGGTAACTGTATATTGCGAGTGCGAGAACTGTGGAAAGTCATTTCCAATATTTCTCTACGATTTCAGTAATCAATATACTAAAATGACTATAGAAGGTGTTTCGGTAACCACAGATGCCAGAACAGCGAATATTACATTACAAGGATTATACACATATACTTATGTACCGAGGAGTGTTCCATTCACAGCGGTAATCGAACTTGAAGCCGTTGCATACCATGAACCGGTAATTGAACAGATTATCATGGACGGAAATCCTATCTTAGATGCGACAGGAATAAACAATGCTTTGCATCTCGGTTTAAGGGCAAGTTCAATAGCCAGCACGGGAGGCAATTTTTTAATGTGTGCCCGTTCGGTGCCGGCTACATTTACGATAGAAAATCCATTAGAAGGTTTAAAACTTATTCATACGAGAAATGATGGGAGTACTGTTGAAGACGATATATCTATTGAAGCAGAACACAGAAACGGAAGTGATGGTTGGACTTCCGTTAAATTTGAATGGGACGGCAAAAAGCTCCCAAATTCTGAGGATACAACAATAACGGTCAGCGTAAGCAGATTCGGACTATCGGACACGTGTAAGATAAAATTGATAAAGATGCTGCCGGATCATTTTAGTATAGAGCCGGAATCTACAATGGTCTCGGCAGGAGACACAATAACGATACGAGCAACGGCCAGCACTGCCGAAGGTCAGGAAGAGACTCAGCTGAATGGCCAGACACAAGTAACATTTTATGCAAAAGACGGCGGGAGTTTTATCATTGGCTCTGGGACATATGAAGATTCAATAACGGTGACATACGATGTAGCACGCAGTGGAACCATAAAGTATCTTGATTATTATGGTATACTATGGACGGGAATGGAACCTATTAATGCAAGGTTGGAGGTATGGCGCACAGACCGTCCGGTGTTAAGAGGAGATACGACTATACAAGCCATGCCATTATGCGAAGTTGTAGAAATAACGCCGGAGGAGATCAGTCCGGGAGATACGTCATATATAAGTCTGATGATGAAGAAGCCTGACGGAACGCTGGTTGAGTATGAATCAGGCCAGTTATTCGATATTTGGATGGATATGGAAGAAGAATACGGAGGGCTTCGTTGTATTTCCAGCGAAGAAGAAGGCACATATTTAACAGGCCCGCAGCCGTTTGAGTTCATAGCGGCGGACAGTCTTGCTGTTGATTCTTCGATAGTAGTAAGGATAGAGGCATGGACATCTTACGGGGGAGGAGGTGCATCTTCGATAGCAGCAAACGACACGCTTCAAATACCAGCAAAATTAATGTTGAAGGTGCAAGCAGGAAAAGGTGAAAAAGGGACTATAAATTCAACACGAACCGCTGTGATAGAAAGAAACACGTCACGTTCAGTTGAAAAGTTGTTGAAAAGGCTTTACGCTGTTAGAGAAAAAGCTAAGGACAAATCTCGTTTTGATAAAATTATCGCAAAAATTGAAACTCAGTATAGTGGTAAAAACGGACTTACAACGAATACTGATGTCGCACAAAAGTCATTGGCGAAATCAGGAGTATCAATGAGTGTAGAAGAGGGAGAATTTTGTGAACTGCCGGTTGCGATAGTGACGATAAAGAATGAACCAGAGTTGGTAGTAGTGTATCCTACCGATAATCTTATGGAACAAAAGAATATTGAAGGAACTAATCCGCCCACAATGCCAAAATTGACTATCAAGGCACAGCTTAAAAATTATGACAAAGAAGTGAATTTTTATATTACATTCACAAAGTTGCGATGGACAGCTCCGGGCACGACTCCGCAAAGAATAACAACGGGATATTTTGAAGGAAACAAAGCTGGTAGCGGCGAAGTTGAAATTCATTTTACTCTGCCTAATAATTATATCCGCGGCGGCGATGACATGACAATTGATGTGCGCGCAGTTGCGGGAGGGAAAACATATATTAAAATTCTTACGAATCCTTTTAAAATTCAAGGATTAAATCCATCAAGAGCAACTCTATATGCAGTACTTGGAGAAGACATATACGCTGCTGTTGCTTGGCAAGAATCTTCGTTTCGTCAGTTCGATGGCAGCCCCGGTTTTCCTTTGCAAGGAGGTGATCATAATGATATTGGTATTATGGGACTTAGGGGACCTAATCTTAATGATGATCGTATTTGGAATTGGCTTTCAAATGTACAATTTGGCAAAAATTATTTCATTAATACGTGTATGCATAGAGCAGCAAATTACACTACGATTGAGGATTTTTCGGAATATGATCCAAAACCAACGTCATTAAATAATGATATACATAACACTGATAAAAATCAGAATCAAGTATTTCTACAAGCATATTGTTATTATAATGCAGGACCCTATAGCCATGTCATGTATTGGAAATGGATACCAGCGGACATCGAAAAAGGAATTAATGGAAAATGGAAAGAGAATACTGAGTCTGGTTCGCAAGCTCCAAACAATGCAAATCGCGTCTGGAATTGGTTTATTTCTAAACCGTGGAACAATTGAAAGAGGTTAAATATGATAACGAGAAAACATTTTTGGGTAGTGTTAATAAGCTTGGTATACATTGCAAATCAAACATATAGTCAACCTTTTTATTTCTATCACGGATCGGATATAAAAAAGTTTTTTCGTTATAACTTGCAAAGCGGTGTTACAGATGTGTTTCATTCCGATACCGTGAATCCTTATGGAATTGTATCATGGGATCCAACTCAGCAATGGGTACTTATCAAAAGCGATAATAGCTACAAAGGTCGGAGTTTATTCGATGGTGGCAAGGACGAATATTATATATCGATAAAAGCTATTAATATAAATAATTTGTCATCTATTCATTTGTTTCCAGACCAATATTCTCATGCAATCGGTACGTCGCCCAATTCTTTTTATTATGGGAATGATCTCCGTGGTCAAGTGGTTGATGGTATAGTTTATAATCCTAAGAGAAATGTTTTATATGTTACTTGCTGTCTTCCACATCCAGACAGTCTAAGAAGTTGGACACATCTTTCCCCATATCAAAGAACAGCTATCTATGATGCATCAACATTTGCAGTCCTCGATACATTACCTGTGCCTCCAGGATGGATTAATTCTATAAGTTCGATTTCTGATGATGGAAATTATTTATATGTCGAAAATTGTGAATATTATAAAAACAAAACGAGTGCTATAGGAAAATATTCATTACTTACGAAACAATTAATATCAAATCGAGATTTATCCGATATTGTTGTGAATGGTGGTTACAAAGATGTAGATGATAGTAAGAAAGGAAGATATCTTATTCAGTATTTATATCCGAGTTTGAATCTTGCTGATAAAAAATTTGCCATATACGATATTGACCGAGATTCAACATATACAATTATTCCATTTCCTGCAGTTGCGAATGGTTCTATATCAAGTGATGGTAAATATGTGATTATAGAGGAAACTCCAGTTCGTCCAGATTATGCAACTTCTACTTCCGGAGATGATTTTCTTCATCCCGGTAGAATCTCCATTTTTAATGGTGTAACAGGTCAACTCATCCAAAAACTTAACTTACTGCCAGACGGAAAAGTTTTAATCTTTGATAACTATCCCAACATGCTTTATTACTATTTACCTAACGAACAACGATCAATCAATATTGATTTATCAAAACTTGCACCAGTATCCGGCTGCAACGTAAAGCTCGTAAGCAGCGACGGCATAAAACTCACAGGCGGAACGCTGCAATACTATGAAGGTTCCTGGAAAGACGCGACAAATAACAACGACGGGACTTTCTTTGTCAATACAACAAAGACATCATTAAGCCTGAGAATGACATACGAGTACGGGACACAGACAAAATCCAACGTTCCCATAGGCAGTGATACGATAACTTTCCAAACAGTAAATGCACAAATACAGCTTCAAAACAGCAATGGTGTGTTGATACTTGCCCCTTTGCGGGATACTGGTACAGTAAAGTATTATGCCGGTGCATGGAGAGAATTTGGCACAACTACAAATGGAGTGGCAAATAAAGAACTTCTGCCGAATAATTACTCGTTTAGAATGACATACGAATATGCAAGCAAAGATAAAAAGCAAGATCTTAACGAGAATCCGACGGTGGTATTTCAGACCGTCAACGCAGCCGTGCAGTTACAGAATAGCCAGGGCAGCCTGATGCCTGCCCCTTCGGGGGACGAAGGTACTGTGCAATATTACTCAGGTGCCTGGAGGGAATTTGGTACAACTACAAACGGAGTGGCAAACAAAGAGCTTCTGCCAAACAAATACTCATTTAGAATGACATACGCTTATGCAAGCAAAGATAAAAAGCAAGATCTTAGCGAGAATCCGACTGTGGTTTTCCAGACCGTCAACGCTGCTGTCCAACTGCAGAATAGTCAAGGTAGTCTGATGCCTGCCCCTTCGGGGGACGAAGGTGTTGTTAAATATTACTCGGGAGCCTGGAAAGAATTTGGTACAACTACAAACGGAGTGGCAAATAAAGAGCTACTGCCGAACAATTATTCGTTTAGGATGACATATGAATACGCAAGCAAGGATAAAAAGCAAGATCTTAACGAGAATCCGACAGTAGTCTTCCAAACCGTCAACGCACAGGTACAGCTTAAGAATAGTCAGGGCAATCTAATGCCTGCCTCTTCGGGGGACGAAGGTGCTGTTAAATACTACTCGGGAGCATGGAGAGAATTTGGTACAACAACAAATAGAGTAGCAAATAAAGAACTATTGCCTAATAATTATTCATTCAGAATGACATATGAATATGCGACAATAGACAAGAAGCAGGATATATCGAGCAATAACATACTCGATTTTTCGACTGTATTATGCACGA
This sequence comes from uncultured Ignavibacteriaceae bacterium, assembly GCA_964645575.1. Classification (GTDB taxonomy): domain Bacteria; phylum Bacteroidota; class Ignavibacteria; order UBA10030; family UBA10030; genus Fen-1298. Next base: position 54 of record CAZYAM010000134.1, on the reverse strand, counting down.
TACAAGTCAAGAACACACAAAATCAGCCGATTGAAGGAGCGACTGCAAGTTATT
>CAZYAM010000133.1:0-5716 GCA_964645575.1 uncultured Ignavibacteriaceae bacterium | reverse complement strand
CGGCTTCAATGTAGCTTCGATGGATTTTCAGTACAGATTCCGGATTGGTAAGATTATTTTGTTCTACACCGGTCAGGCCGGCTTTGAAAAGCTCCGTGCCCATAGCTCCGTCTGCAATGGTAACGCGATTGTTTGCAATATGGGTGAGTAGATTCATGGTCTTTCAGTAATATTCTTCAGGAAGCCGGTATCGTTCATGTCAAGACTGATAACTTGCAGATCATTGATGGAAAAACAGGCTTGTTTCTGTTGAGCCCAGACAATGGAACTGAACGAGAGTACTATGATGAGGAAGTTGTTATCTAAAATTGCAAGAAAAATGAATGTTCAATTCCTCAATAAGTTGAAAATCATTTACCCATCTTACACCCATATTGTCGCAAACGTTCGGTATTTTAATTCTGGTGGTGTTTTTAGCTGTAACCTTTTCTTCTTTAGTAACAACACAGACATTGTTTTCGGTTAGAGCGTGTGCAACTACCCATGGATCGGCCAAAGAACGCTGTTTTGTATTATCAACAAGAAATTTATGCACTGGATTAGCATCGTATATCTTTTTTAGGCATTGAGTGACAGACTCATCAATTTTATGTACTCGGATATTGCTTCTCTTGAGCCAATCTGCCAAATCATCTTCAGCATGGGTAATTTCTTCGAATACTAATTGTGGAAGAAAGATCCTTTTTTTGAGACCTAGTTCATTCAGCAAAGTCCAATAATCTGGACAGAACTTCGGTGAATAATAAAATTGCCAAGCCTGAATGAGTGCGTTAGCATCCAAGCAGTATTTTTGTGATTCCGTACTCATTTATGTAGAAAAGCTTCCAGTTTTGAAAAATTATTAACCTGAGTATTTAACAAACCGCTTGCATGGGTAGGTTGAATAGATCCTCCACGAAATGCATCCATTACAACTTTGGTAAATAGATGGCCGTTTTTGTTAACAAGCAGCATGAAGTAATTAGGGCCACCTTTTTTCTCTTTTTGTTTTGCTTTTAGTAGGGCTCTTTTTTCTTCTTCTCTTTTTAAAAATTTCTCATATTCATTGTTTGCATTGCTTTTTAGCTTTCGATATTTATCTAATGGAATCAATTGCAGATTGAAAGCTCTCACTAAAAAAGCAAAAGAACTTATTCCCATATTTTTTGATACTTTAAAAACATCAACGCCAGAATCAAAAACTGACTTTTCTACACTCTTCATTATTTCGATTGGCATTAAAGCGTTTGCAGCAACTTCACTACAAAATAATTCAACTGGATGAAGCTTGTCCTTATGTTGTATTTCTGGTACAATCTCATTAGAAATTCCAGATTCTGCGATCCAAATGTGGGCAAGTTCGTGTACAAGAGTAAATAATTGAGGAGCATCCCAATCGTCAGAATTAATAAATATAAAAGGTGCGTATTTATCAGCGATAGTAAAACCTTGTATTTCTTCACTATCCAACTTTAATCTTGAATGGATAAAACTGGTTCTTGAAATAAAGACACCCCTTGATTCCGCTTTGTCAATCCATTCTTTAATTGGGCTATCGGTTAGATAATTTTGTGGATCAATTTGAAATGTCTCCAGTATATCCTTTGCAACTAACTGTGGATTACTCTGAATGGAAAATTTGCCCGTAAAAGATAAAGGTTGCTCATTATTCTCTGCATAAACATCTTTTATCCATGATTGCTTTTGTTGTATTTCACGAATTATAAAAATAGAAGCTGTACTAAGTGGTCTAGCAGTTTTTTTGCGAAAGTCCTGTAAAGGTTGAAAGTCACTTGGCACATCAGGTAGAAAAAAAAGTGCAAAAGGTCTTCTGTATGCTTTAGCTAAAATTTCAGCCTGCCTAATAGTGGGCTGACTTATGTTTTCTTCCCATTCTCTCAGCTTTTCGACAGAGACAGAGACCTTCGCCGAGGCAGTCTCTTCAGACATTCTTGCTGTTTCTCTTGCCCATTTAAATACTTTAGGTGTTATGTAGGTTTTGTCTGCCATTTCTTTATATATAAGCTTCTATGGAAATCATGAATTCTCAATGGTTTTATGTCTGAATTTAACTATTAATACTCTTCTATACACTTCATTTTTTGCTTCAATGTATCTTTCGCTCGATGAAAAAGCAAGACGCATAGTATCTCAATTCTTGTAGTTGAGATAGATGAAGAGTCTACACGGTCTGGCGAAGTGTCGGATTAAAAATACAAACGTTTAATTCAGTACTAAAGCTTCATAGAAGCACAAACGTTGGATTAACCACTTCAGCCAATATTTTTGCCAAGCTGATATTATGTGCAATACTTTTCAATTTCCTGTTGGTTTTTTAGCATCAAATAAGACTATCTAAATTATAACAAGTGTCGTTTTCTCTGACCTTTTAATTTGTAAGTCTTTTTGCAGTCCCCATGAGTAGCGATAAAGCGAATCCCCTATGAAGCTGGAAAGATGGGAACCACTTGATTAAAATGTATAGGATTTGAAGAAAAGAAGCAAGGAGGGGATTAAAGGAGTAGTCTCTTGGGTTGATGAAATCGATACTCTGCTCAATGCTTCTTCTCGAAAAGTTTTCAAATCATAATACTTCACCCAAATGCTTATAATTGGACGAAATAATTTTAAATACCTCATCCATACGCCCGCTTAGCATCATCTTCCCCATATATAAAGCAAAGCCTTTCATCTGGTTAAACTCCAATTTGGGAGGCATGGCAAGTGCATTCGGATCAGTTTGAATCGCAATCAGTACAGGGCCTTCTTTTAGAAAAGCCTTTTCTAATCCTGATTTCACTTCACCGGGATCGTGAATGGTAATACCGGGCATTCCCATTGCTTCCGCTAATTTTGCGAAGTCCGGATTCAGCAAGTCCGTCTCCTGATCAGGAAGCCCTGCTACTTGCATTTCTAATTTCACCATTCCCAATGAACGGTTGTTGAAAACAATGATCTTTACGGGTAATTTATATTGGACGATTGTCATTAGGTCACCCATCGTCATACACAGGCCTCCGTCACCGCAGAATGCAATCACTTGTCTGCCGGGACAGGCAAGCGCTGCACCAATGGCTTGAGGCATAGCATTTGCCATAGAACCATGATTGAATGAACCCAGCATTTTTCGCTCGCCTGTTCCAACAATATAGCGTGCTGCCCACACACAACACATTCCGGTATCTACCGTGAATATTGCATCTTTTGCGGCGAGTTCATTAATTACAGAGGCGACAAATTCAGGATGAATAGCATTGAGTTTCCCCGGATCATTTACATAGATCAGTAATTTCTTTTTAACTTCTTTATAAAACTCCAATTGTTGAGCGAGGAAAGTGTCATCTTCCTTCATTTCTATCATAGGCATGAGCGCCTGCAAAGTATCTTTCACGTCTCCGCAAAGTCCCAGATCGAGTTTAGCTCTTCGCCCGAGGCTTTCAGGCTTAATGTCAATTTGTACGATTTTATTTTGAAAGGACATAAAGGGTGTATAAGGGAAATCTGTCCCTAATAATACAAGCAATTCACTTTCACGCATACTATGGTAAGCCGATGGAATTCCCAGCAATCCTGTGAGTCCCACTTCATAAGGATTGTCATACTGGATCGCCATCTTTCCTTTATAAGAATAAGCCACAGGTGCTTTGAGTTTTCCGGCAAGCTGAACAACTTCTTTATGTGCCTCCGCAGCGCCCAGTCCGCAGAAAATAGTGACCTTCTTGTGCGAGTTTAACAGTTCAGCTAATTGTGACAGCTCACCTTCCGATGGCCTGACTACAGGATGGTTCCGGAAAAGCATAGTAGTAGTTTCAGCCGCTGCTGCAGGAAGGTTGGTAATATCACCCGGTAATCCAAGGACAGCTACGCCTTTTTTATGCACTGCATGCTGAAGTGCGGCCTGCAACATACGCGGCAATTGTGCAGGTGTAGCGGCCAATTGGTTGTAGCAGCTGCAATCGTCAAAAAGTTTTAATGTGTTTGTTTCCTGAAAAAAACTTGTTCCAAATTCTTTAGTAGAGATCGTAGACGCGATAGCCAATACGGAAGCCGACGAACGGTGCGCATCATACAAGCCATTTATCAGGTGAACATGTCCGGGGCCGCTGCTGCCGGCACAACATGCCAAGCCGTTCAGCTGGGCCTCTGTTCCGGCTGCGTATGCGGCGGTCTCTTCGTGTCGTACATGGATCCATTTGATTTTACCGTTGCGGTGTACAGCGTCGTTTACATGATTGAGACTATCCCCTGTTACAGCATAGATCCTTTGGATGCCTGCTTCAACTAATGTTTCCACCAGTTGGTCTGATACATTTTTGCTCATAAGAAGGCCTTTTGATACTTAATTTAAAGATATTGATTTTCAGCCTGTGAAAACTAAGACCGCCGGGAGCAGGTGAGAATCATTATTGAGATAGTAGAAAGTTTTTTTATCAGTTGCAAGAAGCTGTTAAGTTTCGCAGGTTCCTCGTCGTTGGGTTCCTCGCAGGGGCGCATAGCCCGCCTGCAGTAAAGACACTTTCGGCGGGTGAACGATATGTCCCCACAGGACTTTCGAAAAGTCCTTAAATCGAAACCGCGATTACTTTCCGAAAGTTACTTAAAGTCTTCAAGTAGAAATCGCGGTTACCTTCCGAAAGTAGCAGGCATTATTGGAACCGAAGTTCTAATAAATTCGTATATATAGAGACAAGCCAGTATACACAAGCGTTTCTTGCTTGTACATCCATTTCTCTCTATATTTAAGAGAAATGCACTATAAATTTGGAATTTTCAATGGTTCATCTTACTGCAGATAGGTTGTCTCAAATTCAAAAGGGTTTTACAGGCAAACGCATTGCTGTGGTCGGCGATCTGATGCTCGATAGGTATTTCTGGGGCAGAGTTGCACGCATTTCGCCGGAAGCTCCTGTTCCGGTAGTCGAGATAGATGAAGAGTCTACACGGCTTGGCGGGGCGGCTAATGTAGCGAATAATATTGCCTCGCTTGGCGGCATACCGGTTATGATCGGTGTCGTCGGCAAGGATGCAGGTGCAGAATCACTGCGGACGCTGGTGGCTGCAAAGGGTTTTCCTGTAAATGGGATCGTTGTCGATAACTTGCGCCCGACCACAATTAAAACACGCGTAATTGCACATGCACAGCATGTTGTTCGTATCGATCAGGAAGAAAAAATGGATCTGGATGCAAGCACACGAGTCAAAGTTTTCAGTGTGTTGGAAAGTCAAATAAAATCATTGGATGGAATAATTCTGGAAGACTATAATAAAGGTGTATTAACAAAGGAATTGATAAAATCGGTTATTCGATTGGCGAGGGATCATAAAAAAACAATAACCGTTGATCCGAAATCAAATAATTTTTTTGAGTATCAGGGCGTATCAGTTTTTAAGCCGAACCGCAAAGAAGCTGAAGAGGCACTGGGTCATAAGCTGCATTCGATGAGTGATATGGAAGGAGCTGTATACGATCTTCTGAATAAACTGGCGGCTGATAATATTTTACTAACGCTGGGTGAAACGGGAATGATACTTCTTGAAAGAAACGGTTCTCCGGTGCATGTGAAAACGAGAGCAAGGCATGTTGCAGACGTCTCGGGTGCAGGTGATACAGTGATTGCAACTTTGACGATGGCGATGGCGGCCAGTGCAACAATCCAGGAATCCGCCTCGCTTGCAAATTATGCCGGAGGAATTGTGTGCGGTGAGGTCGGCATTGTCCCGATTGAAAAGGATATTC
>CAZYAM010000132.1:0-5920 GCA_964645575.1 uncultured Ignavibacteriaceae bacterium | reverse complement strand
ATCGTCGATTGCTTGTCCGGCACGATTACCATCTTGATAACTTTCTTGGCTTTGTCCATCTCGCATGTATCCTAATTCTTATGCGGAGGTATTTTTGAGACCACTTCTAGTAAAATAAAACCAGTTAATATTGACCTTTTCTGCTGCACTTCTGCCGAACCACAGTTTGGGCAAATCAGTTGACTCTCAACTTGCTCATCAAATGCATTTTGTAGATTCGAATATTCGTTTGCACCAAGCACCGAGTTTACTTTCTCAAGATCGGATTTATGTATCAGCAATTTAATTCCGCCGACAGCATTTGACCAAACAGGATTTACAGATACTGTGTTTTCGTCCTTGAGAAAGCATTCAATACCTTCATCGTTAAGCTTAGCAAGATCAAGATGGGCAAGATGTGCTTGCTCGTACCTTTTTATTACAATCAGATCAGACATTGGCTCTCTTTATCTGCCAAATTATTTTCGGCGGCGGTATAACGGATGGCAACTAAGCTGCGGCAACGAGAAGCCGCAAGTTGCTGAAAACAGGCGGAGCCCCATAACTGTAATCCCGCTTTTCGGGATTTCCTCTTCTATAGTTCATTCTGAAAAGTTTATTATTAACCATCTGAACCTCTATTAGCCATGTGCGTTGTTTGCATCCCGCTGTTTTTTAGCGGGACTTAACGCACCCACTTGCCCCGTTCCTTTTATGGGGTTTACCCCGTGCTTTTCAACGGGGCGCTCATCCGGTCAGAAGTTATGTTTAAAAAGTCTCATAGTTAAATAAGGATACCATAAATATAAGGAGACTTTTTATGAACACAACACAAAAAATATCGTTTATCGATTCTCATTTCTTCATCAGCTTGAGGTTTCCATCTTGACTTCGTCAAGAATCTTCATGCAATTGACAGATTTCGTTTCATAAAGTATGTTTAGTCTTAAAATCATCAGTGCTCAATTTAAGTTATAATCGCCATTTTCTGTAATCTGTCATTAGTAGCAACGGGTTAGGCAACATTACTTAAAACTTAAACTGACCAACTCGTTTGATTGGTTTATTAAAACTGTGTCTATACTTGACAAACCATTAGTATAATATCCATAATTTGTTGAGACCATTTTACCATCGTCCATAAATTTAACCTCTAGATGACCATCACCTGAACTTGGAAATGAAAACGAGGTAGTCTCATTTAAACTCAAAGTATCACATTTAATCTGGTTTTTATGATATGTGCAAACAAAATCGGTTACAACATTCCCTGACTTGTTAGCAAACACCACCACATTTAGATTAGTATTAGTACGATAAATGCGACTAACAATTAAGAAAGCGATAATTATAAAATTCAATATTAATGATATGACAAGGGCTAGTGTTTTCATAATAGTAATTCTTTGATGTAATACGGCCTAACGACTGCGCATAAGTCCCGATTCGACTTTAGTCGAATCGAGGATCCCCTGCCTGCCGGCAGGCAGGCGTACAGCAGGACTGCGCCAACTTGCCCGCCATGCTTTACCTTTTGGCGGGCGAAAACTTTCAACATGCTGAAAACAGGCAGCGCCCCATAACTGTAACACGCGCAGCATTTTTCTATTTTTATAGTTCATGCTGAAAAGTTAATAATAAAAACCTAAACCCACCATTAGCGATAAATTATTTATCTTATACTTTAAATTGTAACACACTTCGTGTGTTAGTTTTAGAGAACGTCTGCGTAATTATTGAGAATCCCGTTGTTTTATAACGGGGATGCGCTGGTTATACCGCTTGCCTTTTTTGATTACAATTTAGTTCCCTTCAATTCGTTATTTGAGACACAGTGCAAGTGGGCATCTGTCATTTCTGTGTTTCATCCCGGAGGTAATGAAACTGATCTCCTAACACCCTGCCGCACTCAGGATATTTCACCGGAATGTTGCGCGCCCGCAGGACGTCGGCGCACTTTGGATACTCGCCGGGACTGCCTTCACCGCCCATCAGATATATGGCTTTCGGTGCGAGCTGATTAAGCAGGTAGAGATAGGGTTCATAGGCAACTTTGTAGTGGCCGTTAACGTTCAAGATTGCGATGTCTATCGGTCCGAAAGGTTCCAGAAAATCGATCTCTTTGCGGTATCTCTCCACCTGTAAGGGCTCGTTGGTACTCACATGACCTGCGCCGTAGAAGAGCTTCACGCCATCGGCTTCAATGAGATAACCCATGTCGGTGATATCCGTGATTGCTGCGACTGTATGTACCTGCATATCGCCCACAGAAAGATTTTTATTGGAAGCGGCCAAATGATAAGAAGGAATGTCCTTTTTGTCCGCGTTTATTTCGATTGGCCTGTTGGAATGAAACACCCATTCAACCTCCGGCATTAACTTCGCCAACCTGAGAACACGCGGTATAATAAAATCCATTTCCGGGAAGTGGGTAAATACGGTGATGTGTTGACCTGCCAGCTCGTTAGGGTTGAGTTGTCCGTTGGCCAGGCCTGCCTCGGGTGACTCGCCAATTTTTGGCAATCCGAAAAACAGCAAGTGGCCCCTTGTCTTAATAGCATAACCGCCTGATAAACTCCAGAGATATGACTCGCCTTTCCTAAGAGCTTCAGAGAGTTGAGGCGCTTTGCCGTAGTTCATCTCGAGGATGGCGCTTTCTTTCGCTCCTGCGGCAATCAGTGCATCAGCCGCTTTGCGATAGCCGTGTTTGGCTGCATAATAAAGCGCAGTATGGTTATTTTTGTTCACAGTTTGGACATCGGCGCCGTACTTGACCAGGAACGGCACCAGATCCGCAAAGCCCTTCATAACCGCTAGATGTAGTTCGGTGTTTCCAAGGGCGTCTTTTCGATTGAGTTTCGCGCCGCTTTCGACGAGCAACTTTGCCATGTCACCATTTGGAGCAAAAGGTATAGCCATCTGCAGGATAGTGTTGCCGGAAACGCTGTCGCAGACGTTAATATCGGCTCCATGATCAATCAGGAACTTGGCTGTTTTAAGATCACCAAATATAGCGGCACTTTGCAGAGGTGTTAAAGGAATGTAGCCGTCATTGTTTCTTCTTGCATTGACTTCAGCCCCTTTGGCGATAAGATCTTGAACGAGGTTGAAGTCCGGCCCAGAACCTGCGCAGGCACCAAGCAACGCTGTGAATCCGTCGTTGCTCTTTACGTTGACGTCAGCACCTTTGTCTATAAGGAACTTCGCAATCGCCGGCTGTCTAGTGCGTGTCTGCTTGTTGAGGCATGCTTTGATGAGCGGCGTGTCGCCGTCGTTGTCTTTGGACTCCAATAGAGTTGAATCTGCTTCAATGAGCGCCCTAACCCTGTTCAGGTCGCCTGCAATAACAGCTTCGTGTATCTCTCCCGCTCGTATATCGACCGTCACTAGCAGCACCGTTAAACAGAAAACGCTTATTATTTTTGCAGAATAATTCATGATAAATTCCTTTCTAAAAGCGCAAGCAGGACGGCAGCTAAGCTGCCAGCGTATAATTTAACACGCGTTAGCGTGTTACAATAGCACGTAGAAAATCCTTTGTTCGTAATTTAATAAAACTATTCATTATTTATTTAATAATCTCCCCTTTACCTTAAGAGTATTTGCGTATTTATAGAAATAATAATTTTAAAAGTTAATTATGACGCTGAGAAATCATCCTATTGCAGTTAATATGGTGCGGCGTGTCAGCTGCCGATTGTCGTCTTAGTCTTCAACGTCTGTCCTTGTCTTTACCATTTCTGATCAACTGTAAAGTATAATCCAGTATTTCATCTTTTTCAGTTAGAATATCGTCGCTTATTAAATAATCCGGAATCACTCCATTTACGAATGAAGAATCTCCATAATATGCCTCTGAAAAATAAACTGTCATTTGTGTATTGGGCAGTTTGAATTGTCTTGCATTAGCTGACATTAACGGTGAGGTTTGTTCACCTATTAATTTCCCATATTTGTGTTGTTGTATCATTCCTGGAACCTCAATCGCCTGTGAAAAACTAAAACGATTTATTAAAACATAAACCCTACCATAAAATTTTATGGAATCGTTACGAGGCGGATATTTATATTTGGTTGATGACAATTCAAATCGGCTGCCATTTTCTCTTGAAATTATTTCTTTTTTGAGGTCTACAAAAAGTTGGGAAGTATCATTCATATCTTTCCAAAAGTTTTTACTAATTTCACTTGTTCTTATAAGAAACTTCGTGCCGACTGTAAAAGGCTCAGTAGCAAAAAAGGCAACCATTGGATTGCTAAAAGTAGCGGCTCCACCCGGATTATCTCTTAAATCGATTATTAAATCTTTCGTATTTTTGTTATGAATTAAGGTAAAACACGAATCCAAGAAATGAACGAATTCGTTGTTGTCGAGCATATTACTGTTTAGTTGGATATTTCCATCTTTAGGAGCATTATAAAATATACCTGGTTTTAAATAAGCAATATCATCAATAAATTTAAAATTTCTTGTCTGGTTCATTAGGGGTTTCTTTTTTGCCAATTTTCCTTCAAATTCACCAGCTGAAATCGATGAAAGAGTAATATTTATTTGCTTACCATCATGGTTTTTAATGCTTACGGAGAATGTTTTGCTTTCTCCGTTTACGATCCATAAAATGCGTGGAAATGTATATGTTTCAATTGCGGCATTTTTAGAATAATCATTATCACCACAAAGGTAATTGTATATATTCTTCAAATTATCGTTTGTTGGTTTTCCGTTTATGGATACAATTTCATCACCAGGCACAATTGAAGAGTCGGAAGAGTAATTGTCAAGTACAAAAACCTGTTGATTCTTGAAATAAACATTGAGCGGAAACACTGTTCCGCCATTCTGAAGATATAATTCATAGGAACTTATCGGCGGGTCTGGCAAAGTGCAATGGCTATCTTTGACAAGTGCAACAAATTTGTGAAATAGTCTGTCTATCTGAAGCAATGCGAGTGAATCTGTAATCGATTCCGAGATTCTTTTGTATTCTTTATCAACTACTTCTTTTTTAGTATTTATATAAAGATTGTAATGTGATGCCTCAAGAATTTTGTACAGGTATTCGAAATCTGTTTTCACTTGCTGTGCAGAATATTTGATTTGCTGCTGTCCAAAACAATATTGTGCATAGATCACAAGAGCCAGTATAGATAACAATATCTTATTCATGTTATCCTTCCTTATTTTATAAAGTTTATTGTCGGTTTGTAAATAACAGGAAATTCTTTCTGAATCCGAATTGAATTTTTTACAATCATAATGATACTATACACATAATACAATCCAAGACACCCAAAGAAAATGAGTGTAGCAACCTCAGTAAATAAACTAGTGTGACCACCGTGTTCTGCCCAGCTTTTTGTAGATCCAAAAATAACCTCTTCAGACTTGAATACAAAAATTGTGGTGATAAAAACAATGAGCACTATTGAAATCAGAATCAACATCGTTATTTGGAAGTTGAGCAGTTTTTTACCGGTTTCATCCATATGTTCTATTTTATCCCTCTTGGTAATCCAAAGAGCTAATGGAATGATCGTTCCAAGAAAGGGATTTATTAAAAGTGTGAGCGCTGATAGATTCAAAAGGTTCAGCTGTCCTTTGTCTTCCTGCTTTGACCAATCCACTAATTCATCAGGACCAACGTGCAATGCCTGCGCCAATCTCGATAATGTATAACCATGAGGTATAGTGATGCCGTTTTCAATTCTCTGAATTGTTCTTAAACTCACTTTGCATTCCTCTGCTAAAAACTCCTGCGAAAAACCGTTCTTTCCTCTTAGTTCTTTTACGCGTCTACCTAATAATTCATTTTTCATAGATGTTGTCCCTTCAAATTTAGAATAAAGATACGAACTGGTAGTTTTACATGTTGCGTCTTTATTACGTCATTCTTACGACATTTGTGTCGAGAGGCTTTTTGGGCAAATGGCAGTTAATTTG
>CAZYAM010000131.1:0-6040 GCA_964645575.1 uncultured Ignavibacteriaceae bacterium | reverse complement strand
AATCCAAGATCTGTCAGCACAAGCGCGATATCGTTCTTATTCTCTTGATATATTTTCAATGCCTCCAGCCCATCCCCCGCCGGAAGAACGTTGTATCCCTTGTCCACAAGTGCCATCTGAAGCGACATCATAAGCGATTCTTCATCCTCTACAACCAGCAATGTCTCCGTTCCACTCGGGATATCTTCCAGCTTCACATCTTCTTTTTCTATAACCGGTTCTGCTTCCAGCGATGTAGGCAGATAAAGCTTAAATATCGTTCCCTTCCCAATCTCGCTTTCCACATCAATGTATCCTTTATGGTTCTGAACAACACCGAACACCACAGATAATCCCAGTCCTGTCCCTTTGCCCGGCTCTTTCGTTGTAAAGAACGGCTCAAAGATACGATTTCGGATCTCCGGGATCATTCCTTCCCCTGTGTCAATCACTTCGATGCAGATATAACTACTTCCGGATGCATCCCGATGTTGGTTACGTAAATTAATGCCAAATACCATGTGTGTGTTGACGGTAAGCAAGCCACCAGTCGGCATTGCATCGCGTGCGTTTATACACAGGTTAAGAAGCGCCTGATATAGTTGCGAACGATCAGCATTAATAAAAGGAACTGCTTTATTGCAATTCTGCGAATAGGTAATAACTTTAGGGAATGTTTCGGCAACCATTGTCATAACTTCCGCAACAATATCATTCACATTAATAATTCCAAATGAAATTTCCGATTTTCTCGCAAAGGTTAATATCTGCTGAACAATTGTTTTGCCGCGATCCACAGCTTTCGTGATAGTTTCAATTGCACGGTCTAATTTCTTCGTATCATCCTTAAACCTTTTTATACTTGTTATATACGCCAATATGATCCCCAGAATATTGTTGAAATCATGCGAAATACCTCCCGCGAGCGTTCCTAATCCCTCCATTTTTTGCATTTGCCTCATTTGCTCTTCCATTTGCTTCCGCTCTGTAATGTCTCGGATGATACCGGTAAAATATTGTTCCGATTTTGCTTCCCAAGTCGATAGCGAAAGCTCTATCGGAAACACACTTTTATCCTTTCGCAATCCTTCTAACTCAACAGTCTTCCCGATAATCTGTTGAGTTTTTTCAGATTGAATTCTCTTGATATCGTCGGAATGTCCGCCGTTGTGATAAAGGGGCACAATACACGTGAACGGTTGCCCGACTGCTTCCGTATAACTATAGCCGAAAATTCGCTCGGCACCGCGATTCCATCCAATGATATTCCCGCTGCCGTCGGCAGTGACAATAGCATCAGTAGCGGAGTGCAGGACAGATCGATATCTGATCTCGCTCTCCTGCAGTGCTTCCTCTACCTGCTTGCGCTCAGTGATATCCAATAGTGAAGCGATACTCGTTTTTGTTCCTTTAATAACATCGACAAATATCAGAATATTATGAATCGCTCCAGACCGGTCAACAAACCGAAATTCGTACTGTCTTGGCACCTTTTCAGCATTCTCTCTCCGCAATCTGTGAAAAGCAGCCATACGGTCCAAATCTTCTTTCGCAACAAATTCCGTCCATTTTTTCTTTCCTTCAATTTCAATTTTCGAGTATCCCGACAGGTGTTCAAACTCCGTATTCACGAGACTCAGCGTTTTATCCTCTTCAATAAGAATAGTCGCCGTTCCGGTGTTTTCAAAAGTCATGCGGTATAGTTCGCCACTTCTCTGTAATGCCTCCTCTGCTTGCTTGCGTTCAGTAATATCGCGTCCTACAGCCTGTAGTTCCACAACACGACCATTTTCGCCAACAATACCCTGAACAACCCACTGGATCCAACACTCCATACCGTCCTGTTTGTAATTCAGATATTCGCCTCTTATCGGTCTAGGATCCTTTACAATATCCTCGGTTTCTTTCAGGATCTGTTCGTGAAATTCCGGCGCAACCATGAAAAAAAAGCTGTTTCCTATCAATTCATCACGTGTCTTGCCGTAGAATCTGCAATAAGCATCGTTAACATACGTCAATACAGTATCCGGCCGATAATGACAGATCAGGTCATTCTGGTTTTCGATTAAAAAGCGATAACGTGCTTCGCTTCTGCGTAATATCTCCTCCGCACGGTTACGCTCAGTCTCCAGTTCCAATGTATCAAGTGCAAATGAAATATGCGTTCCAATTTCTTCAAGCAACTGTTGTTGATCTGAGGTGAAAAAAAACGGCTCTTTCGCATATAATATAAACACATAGGCAACATTTCCTCTTAAGCGTATCGGAATGCTCGCAGAAGAGCAGAGACCGTGTACCAGTGCACGTGACCGCCATGGTTCCATGCGCGGATCGTTCGCAATGTCTTCACAAATCACCGATTTCTCTTCCCGCAATGCTGTCCCGGTTGGACCACGACCCGTAGGAATATATCGATCACTTATATCGATATCTTTGAGATAGCCGTCTTCATGCCCGGCTTGTGCGACCGGTTTGACTTTACCGGTTTTTTCATTTAAAATACCGGTCCATGCCATATGGAAACCGCCATATAGGACGGCAGCATCACATGTCTTCTGTAATATCTCTTCAGGCTGGCTCGCACCTACTACGGCATGATCGATCTGGTTAAGCGTTGCATATAAGCTTGTTAAACGCTGGATTTTACTTTCTGCTTTTTTTTGTTTAGTAATGTCAATAATGCTTGTAATAACACATTTCTCATTATCAATAAGAACGTTTTCAAATGATGCCAATGTTTCGATGATATTTCCTGATTTTGTACGCAATGGCATCTCGTAATCTTGAATGCCTTCGTTTTCACGTAAAGCCTGAAAAAGTTCTTTGTTCCTTCCCGGATCAAGGTATATTTCCAATTCAAGCGCCGAATGACCGACAACTTCTTCTTTTGTGTACCTAACTAAAAACAGAAAACTTTCATTAACATCGATGTAAGACTCGTCTGAGAGTCTGCTTAAAGTTATTGGAATAGGGCTGGATTCGAATATCTTAGAAAGTTTTTCTTTTGTTTTTTTTAATTCTATCTCGGATTGTTTGAAGGTAAAGAAGATCGGCGCGATCTCTGCAATACCTATCATCATAAGAAACGACAGGATAAGACCGATAAATTCATTTGTCGGATCCAGCGATACGGACACATTCCCAGTAAACACGTTATAAAGTGGAATTACACGCCTTACAATCATAAAAACCAGGGCTGTCGAAATCAATATCCAGGCTATACTCTTACCGGTAATACGAATGAGTCTTATGGTAAGTATTGCTGTTGTAAATTGAAGAATTATGGCGCATACGAGAATATAAATTGTAGGCATATATACCTTCCCTTAAAAGCTTTTCTATCTGCCATATACAATGTGTGGATCATTGTATATTTTTACACAGATTTATATATTTGACCCTTTTTATTTTCTTCTATTTAAGCCGTACCTCGTCGTTATAACTAATTATCAAAATTTGGATCTTGCAGCACCGAACATACTTTACTGGTTAAAGTGGCGCATTCAGATCCCCTGATGAAACAGATATCCTAATCCTTTTTAGATTTCTAAATAGATGATACGTCTGTTTTATTTGAATTTCAAGCATATTGATCACTCGATAAAGAAAAATGAATACGTGAAAATAAGAATCCAGTGAAACACTTTATTATTAAATCCCGAAGTGAATATTTTTAGTACACTTTGTCGCTATTTACACACATTTGTCTCTTTATGATACATAGTATATTTCCTATAGACTCATAATTGATTATTTTTCAAGGAAGTGGGTCATTGCTTCCGGAAGAATGGAAACCAGAAATTTCTTCTGATTAATATTCTATTCTATTGCACAATTACCAACAACTATAGGTATTCTAAAAGAATCAGATTGTAATTATACAGGGATACAAACGAGATTAATTAGATTTGTTGTGGAACATACATTATCGTTTTGTTCTTTTGGGGGCACATAAAGCATTGAAAGATTCAGAAGCATAAAGAGCATCGACTACTGGATGCTCGAGTTTGGGGATTCTTCTTATATATCCTCTTACTTTCCCTGCATTTCTATCGACTATGATTCTGTGAACGAATCTTCGAATCAGATGTTTTTTCTGAAGAATAGGCAATGTATCAAAAGAGTTTTCAAACTCTAACAAGGTTTTTGATACTTGCGAAGATATCTCTCGGATACCAGATTCATCCAATAGTTTAGGATTACGAATCCTCTCTAGTTCGTCCACAGTTCTCTGTTTCTCTTTCTCAAGTTCACGGAGCCTTGGAACTATCGTCTCCATCTGAATTCCAGATTCAACAGCCTGGAGGAGATTGTCTATTTTCTGTTGAACCTCCTTTTGAGATTTTGCAAGAGTTGGTTCATCGTTTTCCAATCCATTTGAAAGCTTCTTAGCTCTTTCAATAACAATAGATTGCAAAAGCGAAACCACATTGCCTTCAATAAGTACATCTCTGATCGCTTTGAGTACTGCAGGCTCAATGTCGTTCTTCTTGATCCCATAATAGCGACAAATGGAATTCCCCTTTGTGATATAACTATAATCAATATAGTGGGGAATTTTCTTGTCACCGGATTTCCATTTCGCGCCGGTTAATGGATAGCCACAATGAGAGCATATGATCAAACCTGTCAGTAAATAAGGACTTTCTGCAAGATACTGATTGCGTGGTTTGTTCGTGGGTTGGAGCGTTTTATTTGCTTCTTCAAACTGCTCTTTCGAAATAATACTAGGATGTGCATTTGGAACCACGACCCACTCCTTCTTATCATTTGTAGGCCTGGTTCCTCTTTCTGTTTTCCTAAATGGACTATTGGGGATTCGATTATAGATCCGCTCACCTAAGTACGTCCGATTGATTATCATACTTCGGATTGTAGAACCGCACCAGGAGGGCGGTCCCATCCTTCTCGGATTCTGATTTGGAGGTATCGCACCCTCTCCATTTAGTATCTTCGCGATTTTATGAAAACCTACTCCTTTGGCTTTTAGCTCAAATATTCTTTTCACAGTTTTTACAAGTGATTCATCAGCAAATTCCCATACAACACTTTCTTCCTTTTGAATATTACGCTCTCCCTTCCACTTTCCTTCGCTCTCATCAAAATACCTTTTTAAATCTCGCTTTTTACCTGTGGTTTTATGAATTGCGACACGTTTATAACCATACGGAGGGAATCCTCCACTCGAGAATCCTTTTTCTGCATTTGACTTACATCCTCTCAATGTTGCCCGTGAAAGCTTCTTTGAATACTCAGATGCTTCTTCATCCTTCAGCATCTTTTTCACGCGACTTGATAGATCAGATGGTTTGAGAGTCAACTCAGGATCGTCAAGTGAGACAAGAACTACTCCCCGCAATCGGCAATGCGTTTCCCAATATTCATTCAACGATGAATCTTGAGGACGGCCCCAGCGTGAACGATCGTAAATAAAAATAAACTTGAACGGTGGCCGATGTTCCACTGAACTGATAAGACGCAGAAAATCAGGACGTCGCTGATGTGTGATTCCACTTCTTCCTTCATCCTTGAACCATTCAATAATCTCAAAGTCATTTTTAGCAGCCCATGCCTCTATTTCATGCCTTTGATCCGGTATCGAAGTGTCTGATTGCACATCGGTAGAGCACCGTAAATATCCAACAGCCGTCTTCATAAAATCCTACCCTTCTTGATTAAAACCAATTTCATCATCTTGTTCTCGAATATTCCGAGAGATCAAATTCTCTGCTAAAATATCCAACACTTCATACAATTCCTGGAGCGTCAATTCTCCATCTTGTATGAATTCAATTTCCTCTGGCTGATTTTGAATGCAAGATTTATGTTCGCTCAACTCATAGACACCGCCTCCTTGCTCTGTGCTTGTCCCTTCTCAGTTGGGACACCAGCCCGATCCGTTCCTGTACCAAGAGATTGTGTTATGAGTTCACGAACCTTTCTTCCGTTCACACCATATACATCTAATACCAATTTTCTAAAAGCCCTAAATTGACTCTCTGACAGGCTCATTTCGCCAAAGGTCAATACTGATTTCATCACTTCCCGATCAAGATTTTCA
>CAZYAM010000130.1:0-6344 GCA_964645575.1 uncultured Ignavibacteriaceae bacterium | reverse complement strand
AGGATAGATATCAATCAGATCTTTTAAAAGTCGAATCGATTCTCTGTAATTCTTGAACTCATAATAGGCCTTCCCTCCCATTATATATGCACCCGTTGCACGGTGGCAATAAGGATATTCTTTAATAATATGGACAAATGCAGCCGAAGCCGTATCGAACTTCTCATTTCGAAATAGTCTCATTGCCTCAATGAAATTCCGTTCTGCTTCCGGTTTATATACAATACTTTCCGTTAAAGATTGAGACTGTACATCCTGCAATAAAATCAACATAAGAAAAAGGAAAGCTGGAAGAATATTACTGGTTTTCATTGGTACTTTCATGGAATAAGTGCATAGCTGATTCAATATCGATATCAAAATTACCACAACACAACGTAAGTTGCAATTAAAAATCTCTGCGGATCGACCGCAAACCGATAATCAAACCAAATGCAGAAAGTAGACACGAAATAACTGCAAAGAGCACGCCCGCTGTTTCAATCGAAATTATCGGAGAGTTACGAGACATAAATGCTTTTGTGAAGTACGCCGAGATTGGCATAAAAACAAGAGCCAAAATGATAACGAGATAGATAATAGTTATAAGAAATGTAAGTGTTGCGCCTTGTGTTGATGCTGCACGAATAGGATTATGCTCAAAATAATTAGCAAAGTACCCTCCAAAACCAAGATTAAGTGCAACGGTCGTGAGCGAGATCCAAAATGAACTGAATATGCCAAACCACAGTAATAAATAACTCGCCCCTGTGACCTTTATAAATGGGATATTACTCGAAATTGCGATGTATTCTGCAATAATAAACACAGGTAAAAAGCCTATAATAAATTTAACCATGAAAATTTTACTTTGCTTGATAGGACCGGTCCGTAGCGACCAAAAAGCTTGTCCCTCTAATCCAATCAGAGGAAAAACGAAACGAAGCGCAAGGGCTCCGACCATGAATCCGCCGAAAGCATACAATACTAAATAAGTTATCAAATGCATATCCAAAACATGGACACGCATAAGATTTATGTGACTGGCGCTAATTGAAAAAAGGCCGGTGAGAATAAGCATAATAACAAGATGCAGCCATTGACTGGTTTCACGAAAAAATATTAATATTTCCTTCTTTAGTAATACTTCAATTTGTGTTGAGAACATGCTCCGGGATCGAAAATCGAAGAAGTGCTTTCGTTCCGCAGATCCTTGAACAGCAGGCTGTACTTTCAGTGATATCAGCCAGCTACGATAATAGAAACGATGAGCTACGATAAGACATACACCAAACACAATAGCAGTGACGGTGAGAAGAATTCCGACATATGGTAAAGCATTTGCCATGTCATTGCGGGCACTATAATAAAGAAACTCCGCTACCCACTGATTCGGCAAATAATGCAGAAATTCAGGAATTGATTGTGCAATATAGGCATCCATGTTTGGAATAAAGCGATTGAGGTTTTCTATAAGTTTCGTTGGGTTGGATAAATCGAAAAAAATGTATGTAAATAAAAGATATATCGCAAAAAGGCCTGCCAATACCTTACGAAATCCGATTCTGCCGGCGAGTTTCATAATTGTCATTAAAATCAATACAGCCAATGAAGCTGAAAGGAACATGAATGGAACAAACACAAAGAACATAACACCGACCAGATAATATATGGAGTAACCAAAGTAACTGCCATATCCCAGCAGCATCATAAATGCACCGAGGAAAAGCGTTGTAGAGCTGTAAAAAAAATTATCCAGAAACTTTAATATAAAAATATGTATAAAGGGAATAGGTTTCGTTAAAAGAAATTTCACTTCCATTGAACGATACAATGTGGAATACGATACGATGATATTGCCGAGATTCACCGCAATGAAAAAAACAAACAGCATCATTGAGATGAATGTATGGAGCAGATATAAACCTGTATGAGTGTGATCAAGCATAAAGCTTGTTGCTTCCAGAGCAAACAAATAAGCGATGTACGCAAATCCTCCGAAAACGAACAGTGACGCTGTTCCCCGCACAATGGAAACAAAACGCCTGTCGAATGTTGATTTTATATATGAGAGAATTTTATAACGAAGGATGTGTATTAGCATACGTATTACTGCTTGGTCACTTCAAGAAATACAGATTCGAATTTCCCGTCATACCGCGCTTTTTGAATTTGCAGCTGCTCTCGTGTATCGCACATTACCAACCGCCCGTTGTTTATTATACCGATACGATCGCATAGTTCTTCAGCAAATGCCAAACTATGCGTTGACATTAAAATGGAAACACCGTTCTTCGACTGGTGATGCAAAGTCTCTCGGACAATTTTTGCGCTGCGCGGGTCAAGGCCTATTAACGGTTCATCAATAATAATGGCCTTAGGATGATGAATCAATGCTGCAGCTATCGTTATCCTCTGCTTCATTCCTTGCGAATAGTCTTCTGTCCGCTTATCTACCCAATCGCCGATCTCGAAATGCTCGATAAGTTCACTAATACGCTTATTCAAAACCATCTTCGGAATGTTAAACAATCCTCCTATTAAATATAGAAATTCACGGCCGGTCAATTTCTCATATAAGAATGGAATATCAGGTACATATCCTATTGACTGTTTTGCCTCTATAGGATGGGATTGAATGTTGTAATCATTAACTACAATACTACCTGATGTTGGAGCAAAAAGACCGACAATCATTTTGATAGTTGTTGTCTTTCCTGCCCCATTCGGTCCAAGAAATCCGAAGAACTCTCCCTGCGGTATTGAAAGAGTCAGATTATCGACGGCAGTTAAGTTACCGAACTTTTTTGTGACACCTTTAAGTTCAATCATAATGACTGCCCGTAATTATTGACCTTAATTCATCTTTCATTGATTTCACTCCCATTCGATAGTAGCGGGGGGTTTTGAGCTGATATCATACATAACACGATTGATGCCTCGCAGCTCATTCGTGATTCGGTTGGATACGTGTGCAAGAACATCATTTGGAATTTTTGCCCAATCTGCCGTCATTCCATCGACACTCGTTACAGCCCTCAGCGCTACCGCATTTTCATACGTACGGTCGTCTCCCATTACGCCAACAGACCGTATCGAAAGAAGAACGACAAATGCCTGCCAGATTTCATTATAAAGATCTGAACGTTTTAATTCCTGAATAAAAATATCATCAGCTTCGCGCAGTAAATCGAGTTTTTCCTTCGTTATATCGCCAAGTATACGTACGGCAAGTCCGGGACCCGGAAACGGATGCCTGCCAATGATATCTGCCGGCAAACCAAGCAAACGGCCGATGTTACGAACTTCATCTTTGAACAACTCGCGAAACGGCTCAATGAGTTTAAAATTCATCTTCTCCGGCAGTCCGCCTACATTATGGTGAGTTTTGATAGTAGCAGACGGGCCTTTGAAAGAAACAGATTCTATTACATCGGGATATAGTGTGCCCTGGGCAAGAAATTCTATCTTATCACCTGTTTTTTCCGCTTCTTTTTCAAAGATATCGATAAATGTCTGTCCGATTATTTTTCGCTTTTTCTCAGGCTCATCGATGCCTTTAAGCCGTGAAAGAAATACTTCTGCAGCGTCCACATATGTAAGATTGAGATGAAATGTATCTCTGAAGGTTTGAACAACCTGCTCACTTTCATTTTTTCGCATTAAGCCATTGTTGATATGAACACAGTGAAGCCGGTCGCCCACAGCCCGATGCAGAAGCACTGCAAGCACTGATGAATCCACGCCGCCGCTTAATGCACATAAAACTCTTGAAGATCCGACTTGTGTACGAATTTCTTTTTCCGCTCTTTCCACAAACGCCGCCGATGTCCAATTTCCTTTTACTTTGCAAACACGAAATAGAAAATTCTCAAGAATTTTCTTGCCTTCCGTTGTATGGATAACTTCAGGATGAAATTGTACGCCGAACATTTTCTTTTTCAAATGACGGACTGCACAAATAGGCGCATTTTGAGAATGTGCAATCGGCTCAAATCCTTCCGGCAGATGACTGAGTGCATCTCCGTGACTCATCCACACTTGTGTCGATGCATCCAATCCGGTAAAGAGATCATTATGGTCATCAATAAAAAGCTCTGCCTTACCGTATTCACGGTTTAAAGCAGAATTAACTTTGCCGTTCATACGGTCTGCAAGTAATTGCAGGCCATAGCAAATTCCAAGAATTGGAATACCGAGATCAAAAATTTTTGAATCAGGTTTGGGCGCATCTTTTTCGTAAACACTTGACGGCCCGCCGGAAAGAATAATGCCTGCCGGAGATTCGTGTTTTATTTTCTCAAAGGAATAATTAAACGGGTGAATTTCTGAAAAAACTCCTAATTCCCGCACACGCCGGGCAATTAGCTGCGTATACTGCGATCCGAAGTCAAGGACAAGAATGGTCTGTATATGTTCCATATATAAATATAGACAAAAGTCGCCTGCAGTTCAAAGTAATGGTAATAGTTTATTATGATCGAATCGATGTGTCTTGTCGTTCGGCTTTGAATTGACGGCATTCGTCAAGTTAATCAGACCTGGGAAAAACCACTCTCCTCCACATGAACAAATTTTCCATTTCTTCCGGAACCTTCAGAAAATAGACCGCTGCTTGTCTATTCTCCACATTTAAACAGGAACATCGTCTGGTTCTTGTTGTTACGCGGATTCAACCGGTAGAATACATCATCCAGAAAACTCGCCTCTATGCTTTTTTCCAATTCAAGTTTTAATCCGAGCTCGGATTCAATATGCTGAACACGATCATCAAAATCTTCTGTTCCGAAGAAAACTGCATAATTCGGCTTAGCATGTGCAGTGTCCAGCTTCGCTCTTGCTTGAATAAGCTCTTCATCGTTATTGATCAAATAAATCGGTACCGGATATACTCCTGCATAAAACATCGGCGGCAGTGTTATACCTAATGTTCCCCCAACCATCACAATGCCGCTTATCCGTTTTCCATAAAGCGCATACATTGATTCGACTCTGGATCTTTTAGAATAATATATCGAAAAAGGAATCAGTAAGATAAAATTGAGCACCCAAAACCAAATCCATAGCGACTTCAATGCGATCCGGTGCCGCTGCCAGAATGCAGATTCTTTAACGTATACTTCCCAGCCTACGACACCCAGTGTTAGTATTATCGGTACTACTGGGAAAATAAAT
Organism: uncultured Ignavibacteriaceae bacterium; assembly: GCA_964645575.1. Taxonomy (GTDB): domain Bacteria; phylum Bacteroidota; class Ignavibacteria; order UBA10030; family UBA10030; genus Fen-1298. The sequence goes on along the minus strand of CAZYAM010000130.1, from coordinate 1,190 downwards.
CTTTCCTGTTTATTCGGAAAAAAAGAATGTAAAATAAAGAATACCATAACCGGCAGCAGTATTAATAATGTCTTTCGCCAATTCTTGAAAAAACCGAATATCAGCAGGAAACTCATCGGCGGAATAAAAGCGCCGAGTACCAATAAAGCATAGTTATACAATGGTCCGGTTGTATAATCATGACCATGAGTTACATTATAAAGCAAATATTCGCGGAATGCAGCGAATGGATATCCCCAGGCAAATATGTCAACACTTCCCTGAACAACAACCGCTGTCACGATAAAGCCTGCGGCGACCAGCAGCATCTGTTTGAATTCTTTCCTAAAAAGAAATACCAGTCCCATCGTGCCTGTAATCGAAAGAGTCTGGTAACGTAATACAAATGCAAGTCCGAGCCACAATCCGGCGATGAATGCGTTCTTTATTCCATCATCTTTAGAAATTAGCGCATAGTAGAAACCGGCCATTAACGGCGGAATACAAACCATCTCGATAAGATTACGAACGCTGAGAAATGGAAATGCCCAAAAGAGCGCAAGGATAAGTCCGGTCTTCTTTGCCGTTTCACGATTGCTTAATACCTCTGCAATTTTATAACCAAAAAATACAACAAGGAGAGAATAGATTGCATGAAGCAAACGCACTACGTACATCTTTGCTTGTGGGTCCTGAATTCCAACTGCTGCAAATCCTTGAAACAGTATATAATGAATTAAAGGATAGAAAATACTGTGCCCATGTGGTGTTGTTCGGGTGCTCCAGTAGCTTATGTCATTCATAATCATGAACGGCTGCTCAATAGGCCCGAAGTGGTCATCGTGCATTCCGTAACCTTTGGAGAAAATTACGGCAACAAGACGCGGAATAACAGCAAGAATAATAATGGAAGCAAGCGGATGTTCATTCCAAAAACGTTTGAGCCGGTCGATCATATATATCTGCCTTTGAGTTATACATAACGAATGTTTTGTTGTGTGATTGTACCAATCGGTTTCTTTGAAATCAAGAAACTTTTTGAATTGGAAAGACTTCTGTGTATCTTTATTATTGATTTAAATATTTCAGAAAGCGTGGAACTGCCAATCCAATGATAAAAGCCGTTCTATTCGATCTCGACGGTGTATTAGTTTCTACAGACGAATATCATTATCAATCATGGGTAAAGATCTCGAAGGATGAAGGATTCG
>CAZYAM010000129.1:0-6347 GCA_964645575.1 uncultured Ignavibacteriaceae bacterium | reverse complement strand
TCCATATTTTTCGTAGGTCATTTGATTAAAATACTTATTTTGGATAAGTGTGATATCCGTTAATAAATAAATAGTCACGCCATAACATCTCAAAGAGATGGGGAAAGAAATGGGTTTTTCTGTTGAAGAACACACAGGTTTTTGTAAGTATGGCTAAATAGCAGCGGTTTACGATAAAGCTCAAAATAATCAATTCTTTCCTATCCTCATGGAACCAACATCATTCCCTCAGCGTTTTCTTATGTAAGAAATTAGTACACATACTTGACATAATATCATACAAACGTTATATTAGATTAATCATTGGAGGAATTATGGGCTACGGGTCTCATCAACTCGGCGCAAAAATTAAACACTTGCGCTCACATTATAGTCTTAGTCAACAAAAACTTGCCGGGATGCTCGGTATTTCACGTCCAGCTATCTCGCAAATAGAAAATGGAATACGGTTAGTAACAGCAGAGGAACTTGTCAAACTCTCTAAAATATTTAGTTTGACAGTTGATTCACTTTTGGATTTGCATAGTGAGCCGGAGGTAGTACTTCCGAAAAAAGATACCAAGAGAAAGAAATCAAAACAGGAAATACGCATCAATGTTCCACAGAAAAATCTAGAGAAATTCAAAGAAGTTTTTCTTTATATTCTGGACAAGGTTGGCTCTAAGGCAAATATTGGAGAAACGGTAATATATAAGCTACTTTATTTTATTGATTTTAACTTTTATGAAAAGTATGAAGAACAGTTGATGGGCGCTCAATACATGAAAAATCGATATGGCCCGACGCCTGTGGAATTCGCAAAGATCGTTGAGCAAATGACTAATAAACATGAGATTGAAAAAGTGAAGAGTAACTACTTCGAACATCCTCAAACAAAATATTTACCATTGCGAAAACCTAACTTCTCGAAGCTGACTGCAGAGGAACTCACAGTCATTGAAGATGTATTGAACCGTTTATCGGATATGAATGCGGCACAAATTAGCAACTACTCGCATGATGACATACCTTGGAAAACCGCAGAAGAAGGCAGTATCATTGAATATGAATCTGTATTTTATCGAACGCCAGGTTATTCCGTAAGGGAGTACGACGAAAATGTTCCGTGAGATAGTCAAGCACCCCGAATTTGAAAAGAACATGAAAAAGCTACGAAAGCGGTTTCGAACACTCGATGAAGATATCGAAAACCTTATCAAGTCTGCCCTTGTTCCTTTTCACAAGCAGAGTAGTGATTATGGCGGGATTGTTGTCGTATCTGATTTAGGAATTGAAGAACCAAAGATATATAAAGTTCGTAAGTTTACATGTCGGGCATTAAAAGGAAAAGGGAATCAGACCGGAATTCGAATCATATATGCATACTTCAAAGACGAGGATCGAATTGAGTTTGTGGAAATCTATTTCAAGGGAGATAAAAAGATAGAAGATAGAAAAAGAATCAATAGTAAATATTTGAAGGAATAGGAATAAAATAACTTTACCAGAAATTAAGTATTGCATACCAATTCTATTTCGAGCCCATCGATTCTTGATGGGCTGTTTATTTTCTCTGTGAAGTAACAAAAAAAGCCCAACTGATCGCTCAATTGGGCTTTTCTTAAAGATTCAAGAATTAGGTGTTAGTTGTTAGTTTCTTCTGCAACAAGATCGCCTGATTCTTTCTTGCTCTGCCAGATTGCCCAGCCGATAGCAGCTGCAGCAACAAGGGCAACAACGATGCCGGTCAATAGATCGGTCCCGGAAATTTCCGGTTTTGTAATGTTGAATCTCAATACTAATCCGAGTGTAAGTAAGCTGACCATGTTCATAACCTTGATTAAAGGATTGATTGCAGGGCCGGCTGTATCTTTTAACGGATCACCGACTGTATCTCCGGTAACAGCAGCTTTATGTGCCTCTGAACCTTTTCCGCCGTAAATGCCGTCTTCGATCATTTTCTTTGCGTTATCCCATGCACCGCCTGCGTTTGCCATGAACACTCCAAGAAGCTGGCCGACAAGTATCATACCGGCAAGGAATCCGCCGAGTGCATATGGTCCAAGAATAAATCCAACAAGAATCGGAGTCATAATTGCAAGCATACCAGGACCGATGAGTTCTTTCTGCGCGGTTTGAGTGCAGATATTAACAACGCGGCCGTAATCCGGTTTTTTAGTGCCTTTCCAGATTTCGGGATCTCGGAATTGAACGCGGCATTCTTTCACAATCCAGAATGCCGCACGACCCACAGCGCGAATCAACATACCGCTGAATAGGAACGGCACTGCACCGCCGAGCAGGAATCCGATAAATACTGTCGGATCTGCAACTGTAATTTTTCCTGCCTCAATAAAATATTGCTCGAGAGTCATAAGATTGATTTTGTCCTCGCTGCCGACCGCTATGACAGCGATAAAACTTGCGAACAGCGACACTGCTGCAATAACAGCAGAACCTATAGCTATACCTTTTGTTTCTGCTTTTGTTGTATTACCGACTGCATCGAGATCGGCAAGAATTTGACGGGAGCGTTTGTAACTGCCGGGTTTTTCTTTTTCCATCTCGTTTTTATCGTAACCCATCTCTCCGATACCATTTGCATTATCTGCCACCGGCCCGAAAACGTCCATTGAAATTGTGTTGCCTGTTAACGTCAGCATACCAATACCGGTCATAGCAACGCCGTAAGCAATAAAGAGAGGAGGAGTACCGGCATACACTAACACGGATAAGAAAATCGCAACAGCGATTACAACGATTGCAGCGACTGTGCTTTCATAGCCGACTGCAAAACCCTGGATGATGTTTGTTGCATGTCCGGTTGTGCATGCCTTTGCCAGGCTCTTGACTGGGGCATGACTTGTATGAGTGTAATAACTGGTTACTTTGTTTAACGCAACAGCAAGGAAAATACCGATCATACAGGTGATAGCAGGACGCATATCAAGTCCGGCTATACCGAAGTTTGCAAACCAGCTTAATTGAGCAGGATCGCCATTTGGGAATCCGGCGAATGCCATTGCATTGCTCATGAGATATTCTGCATCAAAGTGGAGATAGCCAAATCCAAGTGAAACGAAGCCGATTATACTAATAATTGAACCGATCCAGAATCCGCGATGGACGCTTTTCAAAGCAGTATCTGAAGTGTCATCGGCACTGGCTTTAACTGTATAGGTGCTTATAATAGAACCAAGAACGCCGATACCGCGAACGAGCAGCGGGAAGATGACTCCTTTATGCCCAAAACTCGCCATACCGAGAATCATAGCGGCAACTATAGTAACTTCATAACTTTCGAAAATATCCGCTGCCATACCGGCGCAGTCGCCGACGTTATCGCCGACGTTATCGGCAATCGTCGCTGCGTTGCGCGGATCATCTTCCGGAATATCCTTCTCGATTTTACCGACAAGATCTGCGCCGACATCTGCAGCTTTTGTATAGATACCGCCGCCAACGCGCATAAACAAAGCGATAAGTGTTCCGCCAAAACCGAATCCTAAAAGGGCTTCGTATGCTTGTTCACCGAACATCATAAAAATTATAGTTCCGCCAAGCAGGCCTAGGCCGTCTGTAAGCATACCGGTGATAGTTCCTGTACGGTAGCCAAGCTGAAGAGCTTCGCCGTAACTGTGCTTTGCGGCTGCTGCAACACGAAGATTTCCTTGTGTGGCGAGGCGCATACCCACGAAACCAACGAGGAAACTAAAAATGGATCCGATAAGAAATGCACCGGAACGTCCCCAGCGAAAGGCATCGACTGTTCCCGTATAGGTGAGATAAAGGAAAATAGTAATAATAATAATTAATGGCCATATCTTTTTGAACTGCGATGCAAGATAGGCATTTGAACCTTCGCGGACAGCAGATGCAATTTCCTGCATTTTCTTTGTGCCTTGGTCCGCTTTTCGTACTTGTTTTGCAAGCATGAGAGCATAAAGAAGACCGGCAATTGCGACGCCGAGCACTGCAAGAAGTCCATAGACTTCGATTGGTTTAAAATTACTGTCACTACCGAACAGAGCAAATGGTTGGAACGACTCATGAGCAGCCGTTAACTCCATGCTTTGAGTAATGCTGGTGTATGGTAAGAAGACATATGCAGCGACGAAGAAAATCATCATCGCTATAAGATAATTACGGCGGGTCGTCTTCTTAGAATGAGTAAATAAATTACGCAATGTGTTCATTTTACATCCTATGATGTGAATAGAGTGGTTATCGATAAAGCTGTTGCATTAAACGGGTATTAGTAAAACCTCCAAATAAACAAAAACGTTATAAAAATACACGAAAATTCCTGAAAAATCAATGTTATTTTCATGATATTTTTTTGAATTAACATGCAAAAACCGATAAGAATATAGATTCAGGTTTAAAGAAGTCCGTGCCTAATGAAGAACTTTACGTTTTGCTGAACCCGCTGCAATGGCAAAGAATGTGAAAGCTGTGACCAGTGGCTTAGCACACTTCGCAAACCGCCGGTAATGAAGTGACGAAAGAGTATAATATCGACATCCGGATTGAATATTTTCTTTTGAACTCCCTCACGAATGATTTCTTCTGCGAGATCAAGGAAATCATTGTATTGTTTTACAACGCTGCCGCGACGGTCTTTGATGAGATTATAATGTTCATTAACAAACACAGATGCGAGAGACGGATTTGTAATAAAAATATGAAAGAATTGATCTATTACTAAATCGAGTTTCGTGGAAGGATCGATGTCGGTCTGTTTGACAATGTTCCGAAGATCGTTTGTCAGCCCTAACCAAAGCCTGTTAAAAATTGTAAGCAGAATAGCTTCTTTATTTTTAAAGTACAGATAGACACTGCCTGTCGCTATTCCCGCTTGCTTGGCAATAGAAGATATTTTCGCTTTGTGATATCCCTGCTGAGCAAAGATTTTTATTGCTGCTTCGAGTATAGCCTTCTCTTTGTCGCCTTCACGTTTTCTCATTGAAATATCACTTTTAATGAATCTCTATTCAATAATATGAATCAATTAGCATAATTTCAAGTCCTGAATGTTAAATCGCTATTAATTCTGCTGTATTCAGGTTCTCTCTTTTTTGGCATTAACCGGTACAGTAATCATTCTCGGAGAATTTTTGGCCATATTTATATATACTATGATGGGATTATGATGAATACGATATATTGCAATGATTGAACAAAGGAGAAGGATAGAGTATGTCTGTTGAAATGTCACTTGATGTTCTACGAAGTGAATATAAAAAATGGATTGAAAGCATGTATAAGAAATCAACCGAAAAAACTCCGGAACGGGAGAAAGAATTTATCACAGGCTCCTTCTTTCCAGTAAAGCCGCTATACACGCCTTTGGATCAATCTAATGAAGATTACAATGAACATATTGGTTTTCCGGGCCAGTATCCTTTTACACGCGGTATTCAACCGACAATGTACCGCAGCCGTTTCTGGACGATGCGGCAGTATGCGGGATTTGGTACCGCGAAAGAATCAAATGAACGGTACCGCTATTTACTTGAACAAGGACAAACCGGATTATCAATTGCATTCGATCTGCCAACCCAGATCGGTTACGACAGTGATGACCGTTTTGCTGACGGCGAGGTCGGTAAGGTCGGTGTGGCTGTCGATACGCTGGCAGACATGGAAATCCTATTTGATAAAATTCCCTTGGATAAAGTATCAACGTCTATGACTATCAACTCGCCGGCAGCTATCTTGCTGGCAATGTATATTGCTGTTGCCGAGAAACAGGGTGTTTCTAAAGAGATGATCAGCGGCACCGTGCAGAATGATGTTCTTAAGGAATATATTGCTCGTGGAACATATATTTTTCCTCCAAAACCGTCTTTACGTATAATTACGGATATTTTTCGTTATTGCAGGACTGAATTGCCAAAATGGAATTCTATTTCGATTTCCGGATATCATATCCGCGAAGCCGGCTCAACAGCAGCGCAGGAAGTCGGATTCACTCTGGCTGACGGCATTGAATATGTGCAGGCGGCGGTTAATGCCGGACTTGATGTGGATGATTTTGCCGGTCAGCTTTCTTTCTTTTTCAATGCTCATAACGATTTGTTTGAAGAAGCTGCAAAATTTCGCGCTGCCCGCCGTCTCTGGGCGAAAATTATGAAAGAAAGATTTGGCGCAAAGAAGAAAAGATCGATGATGATGCGTTTTCATACACAGACAGCGGGTTCCACTCTCACAGCACAGCAGGCAGATAACAATATTGTCCGCGTGACAGTTCAGACCATCGCTGCCGTACTCGGCGGCACCCAAAGTCTTCATACAAATTCACGTGATGAGGCGCTTACGCTTCCCTCAGAGGACTCGGTTCGTATCGCGCTCCGTACTCAGCAAAT
>CAZYAM010000128.1:3794-6396 GCA_964645575.1 uncultured Ignavibacteriaceae bacterium | reverse complement strand
TACGCAATCGTCGATTCTCTTCTTCAATCTCCTTATATCGTTTGGCCTGATCAACCTGCAATCCTCCGTATTCTTTTCGCCATTTGTAATATGTCGCATCGCTTATGCCCAATTGTCGCATAACCTCTTCGATGGTCTGTCCTTTGGCCATCAAGACTTCCGCTTCTCGCAGTTTCGCTACGATCGCTTCTACGGTATGTCGTTTTTTACCCATTTGACCTGTCTCCAATATACTTTTTACTAAGTTAAAAATGGATCACTTTTTGGGGGGCAGGTCAATTCCATCTTGAGTATTGACGGAGGCAATATTACAATTTTAAAATGTTTTGAAGGAATTGAAAGCAAAACTCTAATCATAAATGATGGAAATATTCATATTACTGCAAGTGATGACGGTATAAACGGAGCCGGAGGAAAAGATGGCTCCGGAGCGCCGGGATGGCCTGGCGGTATACCATCGTTGGGAAATTACTATCTGTATATCAACGGAGGTTATATTGTTGTTAATGCTTTAGGAGATGGACTTGATGTAAACGGTTCGATTGAGATGAAAGGCGGAACTGTTATCATTCATGGCCCTACATCCAATATGAATAGTATCGTCGATTATGATGCCGGATTTAAAATGACCGGTGGATTTATTGTGGCGGCCGGCAGCTCAGGCATGGCACAATCTCCCAGTATGAATTCAACACAATATTCATTATTGATGAATTTCAGATCGGTAATAGCCGCAAGAACACTATTTCATATCCAAAATTCAAGCAACACCGACATTCTGACATTTATGCCGTTGAGATCATATCAATCGGTAATGTTTTGTTCGTCTGCTCTCACAAAAGGTTCTTCGTATGATGTTTATCCGGGAGGGAGTTCTACAGGTACAGCTGCTGATGGTCTATATGAAGGCGGTACGTATTCAGGTGGAACTATATCTGCGACTTTTACTATCTTCGACATTGTGACGACAATAAAGAAATAATATTCAAATCCATTGTCACTACTATTACATTTTAGGATAAAAAAAGTGACCATCATCCGTAATTCAGTAGATAATGGCCACGTGAGTATTTTACATCTATAAACCAGTATTTTTGTAACTCTTACTTTTTCGTTTGAAGGATTCGATTAAGCGCGCAAGCCCATTTTTCGTACAACTCTGTATATTTAGCCTTTTCCGAACTTTTTGATTCAATAACTTTCAAACGCTCGAGGCCTTTGAACATTTCTTCGCGTGATTTATATTGTTTAACACCTAATCCTGCACCGCGTGCTGCGCCCTGCGAGCCGTCTGTATTGTAAAGCTCGATGGTAACACCGGCGACCTGTGCAAGTGTCTCGCGGAAGACCGGTCCGAGAAATAGGTTTGCCTGGCCGGCACGCAAGACTTTTGGCCTCATATCCATCTCGTGCATAATATTTATGCCATAATTGAATGCAAACGCTATTCCTTCATGAACTGCACGCATAAGGTGTGAAGAAGTATGTATGTTGTATTGTACATTTAATAGTTGAGCACCTGTATCGCGGTTTTCAAGCATCCTTTCAGCCCCGTTACCGAACGGCACATAGAGAAGTCCGTCTGCTCCAACCGGTGTGCTCATGGCCATTTCATCTAGCTTGGAATATTTTACAGATTCCTGACCGGTTACGCGACGCATCCAGCTGTTAGATATACCGGTTCCGTTGATACAGAGAAGCACTCCGATACGGCGTGCATCTTTTTTATGATTAACGTGAGCAAATGAATTCACTCGTGAAGGCGGGTCATATTTCAATGCATCGCTGACTCCATATACAACACCTGAAGTACCCGCTGTTGCCGCAATCTCGCCCGGTTCCATAACGTTTAATGACAGAGCGTTATTAGGCTGGTCTCCGGCGCGATAAGAAACCGGAGTTCCTTTCGCTAATCCGAGTTCCTTTGCTGAACTTTCGGTAAGCCGTCCCTGTTCTCCAAATGTCGGGACAATTGGAGGAATTAGATCTTTGCTGATACCGTAGTGATCAAGTAAGAATGATGCAGGAGAGTTGGTCTTGAAATCCCAGAGTATTCCTTCGGATAGGCCTGATTCGGTTGTGACTGCATCACCTGTAAGCCGCATTGCAATATAATCGCCTGGTAGCATAAATTTATCAATTTTTTCGAAGATTTTCGGTTCATTCATTTTCACCCATTTAAGCTTTGATGCGGTGAAGTTGCCGGGAGAGTTCATGAGGGAAGCTAAACATTTTTCAGCGCCGATAGCTTTAAAAGCATCACGACCGATTTCCACGGCTCTGCTGTCGCACCAAATTATAGAAGGGCGCAATACATGTTTGTTCTTATCGACAATAACAAGTCCATGCATTTGATAGGAGATACCTATGGCAGCAATTTGGTCGCTTTTAACGCGTGAAGTTGACAGAACTTCAGCGATTGCGATCTTTAAGTTTTCCCACCACATATTTGGATCTTGCTCAGCCCATCCGGCTCGTTGAGCCATGATAGGCATTTCGTTTTTAGGAGAGAAGGCGCTGGCTTCACTCTTGCCTGATTCAAGACTGAGAAGTGACACTTTTACTGATGAACTACCAATATCAAAACCGAGAGTGTACATAA
>CAZYAM010000128.1:0-3694 GCA_964645575.1 uncultured Ignavibacteriaceae bacterium | reverse complement strand
AGAAGTGACACTTTTACTGATGAACTACCAATATCAAAACCGAGAGTGTACATAATTTATCCTTAAAAAGTTTTTAAAATTATTTAATATGCACTTATTACAATTTAATCGTTTTAAAACATCAAATAAATAAAACACGAATTTTAAAAAATTGAATTTCTTTCGGAATAGAATAGAGCTATTGTAATATTCGGAAGTTTTTCTTGAACTGGCTGGTAAAATATATTGAAAATATTGAGAGTTCAGTCTGTTTGGCAATATAATTTATTTTCAATATTGGTCTCCAAAATTGGTAAATTGCTAAACTTTATATTGCACTGAAACGATTCAATTAATACAATTTAGTTTAAATAGTCTTAAAAGTCAAGAAATTGAAAAAAGGGGTGGTATCTCAGTTTAAAATAATCTTACAGTGGTGTCAGGTCCGAAGGACTCTCCAAAGGAGCACTTTTTGCCTTCGGATAATTTCTTCCTGACACTCTAAATATCGGTCAGGATATCCGTCCAATTAAGATGGCAGACAAGTAAGTCCTGACCGCACTAAACTGAGACACTACCAAAAAAGGATAGAGAATCGTTTTAATATCAATATTTGAAGCAAATCGGAAAATTTTTTTACGAATAAAAAAAATCAAAAATGATATTTTGATTTAAACCAGTCATATGCTGCATTTATTTCTTTTGATTTCATTTCTGCAAGTTCTTTTAACTCCGGACCCAGATGTTGCACTCTATCCGGATGATAGAGAGAAATGAGGTCGATGTATTTTAAGCGAATCTGCTCTTTTGTTACTTTTCCTTTAAGACCGATTAATTGTCCGTAATATTCTTTTTTTTCTTCATCAGTCGCAGTTGAAGAATAAAATTTATGCGATGATGAAGAAGTATTTTGTCGTTTGTATCTTTCATTGTGATCATATCGTTTATTATTCTCGTTGCGGTCAGAACGACGATAGCTATTGTAAAATCGATTGGAGCAAGGATCAATAGTGCCAGATATTTTTTTAAAGAATTCCGATTTACAACAGCCTATCCTTAAAAGATAATCAAATAAGAGATGATTGATTGTTTTCCACTTGTCGTTCTTGCATTTCTGAGCGCTTTCCCAAAGAAGTTTTTCGATAATGTTTCTTGGGTAGTGAGATATAATTCGTTTAACTCTGTTATTCCTGTCTACTATAGCTGTGACAATCGAAAAGATCGGAATTAGTCTTCGCTGCTGGAGTGGCTGGAGGACGAGCGTATAGAGGACAGCAAATTCGTTTAGTACTGCATCTGGAGAAATTTCTCTATGTATATGCCAAGATGAGCTTATACACTGTAAATGACCGTACATGATCCGGACAAACTCATCAAGTGCCATAGTAAGATTAATATTATATATTCTTAAAAAAAGCGAATTGACAGCAATTTCAGGATATTGTTTCAGAAGTACAGGATTGAAAGAAAGTTGTGTCCCAACCGGTTTGGAAGAGTATCCTGAACAATTGCATTGAACAGAACCAAAGACACTCCAAATTTGACGAAACAATTCATCAAAGATTGTATATGCTTCGTCGAACTTCTTTTGCCTGACAAGTAGATCGGCAACCTCTCGCATTTTCAGGATTGTACTCATATCATTATTGTATAGTTTTAGATTTATTGATAGAAATCTCACTCTTTATAAGCATTTCATAGACGCCGATTGATTCACGGATATGGCTTAGAAGATTTTTATTTTCAGAGAGTTCGGCTAATATAGAAAATCCGATATTGGCTTCAACAAATTTCCTCATCTCAATTTTCAGATTAACATCGTCCAGAGAATGGATATCTATACCATTTGTTTCCAGGTAGTATTGAAATGCCTTGATGAGAGGCAGGCCATGAATCCTGATATTCGACATCCAGCTCTTTAATTTATATGAATCAGGAGGATGTGATTTTATGGCTTCCCGTAAAGTAATAAGCCGGATTCCAAGAACTTTTGCAGTTTTTTTGAGAAGAAAATCGTTGAACTGTCTTTTACCGCGTTCAAGATTAGAGTAATAGCCCTGAGATATACCAAGCTTGGCAGCAATATCTACTGTTTTAAGATGCTTTTCTTTTCGGATTTCTGTTAAAGTCATTTGATTATCCAATTATATAATACAAAATATTTTAATATATGTCAAGACATATTTTAAAATATTTCAAAGCATGGATCAATATCAGAAACAGGATTGATTTCTAAAGGGAAAAAGGTAAAGGAGTTAATGCATCGGACTTGTTAAGAAGGTTTTATTAATGAAAATTGAATAATTTGATTGTCAGCTTCATTTGAAGCTTTATATAAAAAATTTGAAATTATACTGCTTCAATTTCATGTTTAAACACGGAAAAGATTTAAATATTTAAAGGAATATTAGAAAATACATAGAATATTCAATTGAAAAGAAAGAATATTCTTCAGTACTTGAACTTAGATCCTCGTGACTTAAGTTTTTAACCTATTTATGAAAAGAAGTAACATCGTACTAGAGACAGTTTTATTATCAACATGCAAGGAATATTACTGGAGATAAAAAAAAAGGGGAGATGCTTGCATATGCATTAACGTAAATGCATATTACAATAACATTGCATATAAAATCGTGAATATTCGTTTTTTCCTCGATATGTAAAATTAAACTTTTCTAGTGAAAGGATAGATTATGATTAAGCATATATTCTACTATACATTTATGATATTATTTATTATTCCAATTTCATGCACACTAAACAAAAAGGAAAATGATATGATTGAAAAAACTCTTTATGGTAAACTCTCGGATGGACGCGAAGTTTACCAATATACGCTAACGAATAAATCCGGCGCAACTTTGAAGGTTATAAATTACGGAGCAATTGTTACATCGCTAACAATTCCTGATCGTAACGGAAAATTTGGAGATGTTATTCTTGGGTATGATTCGCTTCGAGCATATGTAGACGATAAATGCTTTTTTGGTGCAATCGTCGGCCGCTATGGTAATCGGATCGGAAAAGGGAAATTCAAATTGGACGGTAAAGAATATCAAGTGACAGTTAATGAAGGAGAGAACCATCTTCATGGCGGAAAGCTCGGATTCAATAAAGTCCTGTGGGATGCACGTACAATGCAGGATACTGCAGGTTCTGCTATTGAATTGACTTATGTCAGTACCGACGGCGAGGAAGGATATCCGGGTAAAGTTACATTGACGGTTATTTACACGTTAACGGATAATAATGAATTGAAAATCGAGTACAAAGGAACAACGGATAAAATAACCGTATTAAATCCGACCCACCACTCATATTTTAACTTGTCGGGATCATTCAATAATACAATTCTAGATCATGTTGTAATGATCGATGCTAATGCTATCACTCCGGTAGACAAAAGCCTTATTCCGACAGGAAAATTTCTGGATGTTTCAAAGACACCGATGGATTTTCGTACGCCAATCGCAATAGGTGCGCATATAGATGATGATTTTGAACAGCTGAAAATTGCAGGCGGATATGATCATAATTGGGTTTTAAGAAATTACGACGGCAAGGTGCGCACTGTTGCAGAAGTATATGAACCTAAAAGCGGACGGTTAATGACTGTTATTACCGATCAACCCGGGATACAATTCTATTCAGGTAATTTTCTTGATGGTACAGGTAAGGGGAAAGGAGTTACCTATCAGAAAAGGAGCGGACT
>CAZYAM010000127.1:0-6426 GCA_964645575.1 uncultured Ignavibacteriaceae bacterium | reverse complement strand
ACTGCAAAACAAAGGCTGACGATGGTAAAATTGGCTTTTGGCGGACATAAGAATTTCAGAATCTCTACAGTAGAATTACAGCGCCGAGGAATATCTTATACTATCGATACACTCAAAACATTCAAGCGCCGTTTTCCAAATGCCGATTTAATATTGATTATCGGTGCGGATAACCTTGCTCAATTCCAATCGTGGAAATCGCCGAAACAAATACTTAGACTTGCTGCACTGGCTGTTTATAAACGAAGAGGATTTAATGCCTCGTTAAAAAATCGAAGTATTGCGTTTCAACCGATTAAAGGCAAACTTCTTCAGGTATCGTCCACGAAGATCAGAAATAAACTCGAGAAAAGAATGGGAGTTTCTAAACTAATAACAAAGCAAATAGAAAGATATATAAAAAAGCATTCATTATATTTATATATAAATCCGGCTGCCCGGAAAAGAAATAAAAAATGAAATCAACGGCACATATTGACGACATTTATCGTATTATCTACACGGAACATCATGATCCGTTTTCTGTGCTGGGCACTCACATTATTAAAACGGAAGGGAAGCAAGCAGTCGTCATAAGGGCATTCCAGGCGGATGCAAAGGAAATGTTTGTCGTAGAAAACAGCAAGCGCGGGGATGTATACCGGATGGAGAAAATAAAGGAAGATGGTTTTTATGAAGCGGCCATTAAAAGCCGTTCTGAAATATTTCCATATAAGCTGAAAAAAATAACATATGACGACAGCGAAGAGGTTATTTATGACTCTTATTCATTCCTCCCTACACTGACAGATTTGGATTTGTATCTGTTTAACGCCGGCGATCATCATCGTATTTACGACAAGTTAGGCGCACATGCTATAGAAGTAACCGGAATCAAAGGTGTGCAGTTCGCCGTCTGGGCTCCGAATGCACGAAGCGTAAGTGTTGTCGGAAACTTTAACAATTGGGACAGGCGAAGACATGCAATGCGCGTACTGGGAGCTTCAGGAGTATGGGAATTATTTATTCCGGAATTATCTGAAGGTGAAATCTATAAATTTCAAGTGAAGACAAAATCCGGATATGTACTGGATAAGGCAGATCCGTATGCAACCGAAATGGAATTACGGCCGCACACTGCATCGAAAGTGAATTTTCTTCAAAAGCATGAATGGAAAGATGCGGAATGGATGAAAAATCGTGCGAAATCCGACCATCTGGGTGAGCCGATTTCAATCTATGAAGTTCATCTTGGTTCCTGGGCGCGTATTCCGGAAGAAAACAGCCGCTGGCTGACATATCGTGAATTTGCTGAAAGAATAGTGAAATATGTAAAAGAGAGAGGCTTTACACACATTGAGCTTCTGCCCGTAATGGAACACCCGTTTGATGCTTCTTGGGGATATCAAGTGACAGGTTATTTTGCGCCGACAAGCAGGTTCGGCACTCCGCAAGACTTTATGTTCTTTGTAGATATCTGCCATCGGAATGGCATAGGTGTTATTCTCGATTGGGTGCCTGCGCATTTTCCAAAAGATCAATACGCGCTTGGCGAATTTGACGGAACACATTTGTATGAGCACGCAGATCCGCGAAAAGGCGAACATCAGGATTGGGGCACGTTCATTTTTAATTACGGCAGGAAAGAAGTCCGCAATTTCCTTATCAGCAATGCGCTCTTCTGGCTGGATAAATATCATATTGACGGTCTCAGAATCGATGCTGTAGCATCGATGTTATATCTTGATTATTCACGCAGAGAAGGTGAATGGCTTCCGAATGAATACGGCGGGCGCGAAAATCTGGAAGCTATTACTTTACTGAAAGATATGAACCGGCTTGT
Organism: uncultured Ignavibacteriaceae bacterium; assembly: GCA_964645575.1. Taxonomy (GTDB): domain Bacteria; phylum Bacteroidota; class Ignavibacteria; order UBA10030; family UBA10030; genus Fen-1298. The sequence continues at coordinate 4,604 of CAZYAM010000127.1, read as the reverse complement.
AAATCAGTACTATCCGGGTGTGCTTACGATTGCCGAAGAATCAACAGCATATCCCGGAGTAACAACAAGCCAGGTTTACGGCGGATTGGGTTTCAGCCTGAAGTGGAATATGGGCTGGATGAACGATATGCTGCAGTACTTTTCAAAAGATCCTGTTCATCGAACTTTTCACCATAATAATCTTACATTTGCTTTGTTGTACGCATTCACGGAAAGGTTTCTTCTTCCTCTTTCTCATGACGAAATCGTGCATGGCAAAGCTTCTCTGCTTCATAAAATGCCGGGAGACGATTGGCAGAAGTTTGCCAATTTGCGGCTGCTGTTCGGATTGATGTACGGTTTCCCCGGGAAGAAATTGATTTTTATGGGCGGCGAATTCGGGCAGCGGGACGAATGGAACCATGAAAAATCACTTGACTGGCATCTTGCACAATATCTTCCGCATACAGGAATGCAGAAGTGGATATCGGATTTAAACCATGTCTACAGAAAAGAAAGTGCATTACATCAGGTGGATTTTCATTATTCCGGGTTTGAATGGATAGATTTTCGCGATAAGGAAAACAGTATTATAGCACTTTTGCGTAAATCGAATGATGGTTCTGAAAAAATCATAGTTGTCTATAACTTTACGCCGGTACCGCGTGTGAATTATCGCCTTGGTGTTCAGGAAAAAGGGGAGTATCGCGAAGTTTTAAATAGTGATTCTTCCTACTATGAAGGAAGCAATCTCGGTAACATTGGAAAAATAAATGCCGAGTCTATACCGCATCATGGCAGACCGTTTTCATTGAATCTGACACTACCGCCGCTTGCTGCAGTTTTCTTAAAGCGGCAACCGTCAGATCAATGAGTATATTTTATTATTGGAAAAAGAGAAATTTATGACTGAGATAAATCAGACTCCGGATCAAAACATTGAAAGTGTCTTCAAAAAGACGTGGAAAGAAATTACACAGCCATTCATCGATTTGTTTCATGTCTCACGCGCACTTTGGGGAATTAATGTTTCATATTTGCTGGAAGGATTGACATATTTTGGCGTTGTCGGACTGCTGGCAATATACTTCAATGATTTTATCGGTTTGGACGATATAGACGCGGGCCGGATGGTCGGGATACTTACAGCAGGTATAACACTGAGCATGCTTTTTCTCGGTGCTACTGTCGATATAATCGGAACAAGACGCGCATTGATCCTATCTCTCGTTTTTATGCTCGTTGGACGAGTTCTGCTTTCCATAGCATCGCCGATTTTTGGAACTACCGGAATGTGGTCGTCATCGCATATTGTTGCAATGCTGGGTATTCTTGGTATCGTGATTGGCTATGGAATTTATATGCCGGGATGTTATGCCGCGATAAAGTATTTTACGACAGAGAAAACAGCTGCAATGGGCTATGCAATGCTGTATGCACTTATGAATTTAGGCGGATTTCTCCCCGGCTTGATTTCACCGCCTGTAAGGCATGCGTATGGTATCCTCGGGGTGTTCTGGGTGTATATTGCATTGACTGTCGCAGGTATTGCTGTCATAGCATTTATCCTGACGAATAAGTCAGTAAAAGAAGCAATGGAGGAGTCCGGTTGGACAAAGAAAGAAGATAAAGTAAAAGAAAAGAAACCTTTAAAAGAACAAATAATGTTTTACATCAAGAATTTCCCGATTAGGGACGGAAGATTTATGTTTTTCATATTTATACTTATCCCTGTTCAGACATTATTTGCGCATAACTGGCTTACTTTACCGCTGTATTTTAGCAGAGCATTTACCGGTGTCGTAAGCAATAATTTTGAGTTCTTTGTGAATTTTAATCCGATTCTAATTTTTATACTTACACCAATGGTTGCCGCATTAACCGTGAAAAGCGATACATATAAGATGATGATCATCGGTACGTTCGTTATGGCTTCACCGACATTTATTCTTTCACTTGGCCCGACGATCTATACTGCATTTGCATATTTGATCATTATGACGATCGGAGAAGCCATGTGGCAGCCGCGATTCCTTCAATGGGTGGCTGAAATAGCACCAAAGAATATGACAGGTATTTATATGGGACTCGGGCAATTCCCGTGGTTTTTAACGAAAGTAATTACAAGCTTGTATTCAGGTTGGTTTTTGATGAATTACTGCCCGGCAGGAGTTCCGCCCGAGCTAATGAAGACGGAGAATATGTGGTTTATTTACGGTTTAATAGCTATAATAAGTCCAATAGGACTACTTTTAGCCCGTGGATGGATGATAAAAGGCTTTAAAGTAAAACATGAAAGATAGTTGTTTTTGAATATTATACGACAATATTTAGAAAAAGAGGATAAAGGTGCATATAGCAGTAGTTCAGACGAATCCGGTTTTCGGTGAGACAAAAAAGAATATTCAAGACGCCTTGGATTTGATGGAAACCGTAAAAGCCGATCTTTACATTCTCCCTGAGCTTTTTAATACCGGCTACAACTTTGTTAAACAGAAGGAACTTGCCGCGCTGGGAGAAAGAGCGGATGGAATGACATATGAGATGCTTTTAAAATTCGCGGAGGAGCAGAAATGCTATATTGCATATGGATTTGCGGAAAAAGCCGATATAATGTATAATTCCGTGTCTCTTATTGGTCCTGATGGCTTCATAGGTATTTATCGGAAAGTGCACTTGTTTTATAGGGAGAATATTTTCTTCGCTCCCGGAAATCTTGGTTTTCCGATTTTCGACCTGCCGTTTGGGAGAATAGGGATGATGATTTGCTTCGATTGGGCATATCCGGAAAGTGCACGGACACTCGCATTGAAAGGAGCACAGCTGATTGCTCACCCTTCGAATCTCGTGCTTCCATACTGTCCGGATGGAATGATTACCCGGGCATTGGAAAATAAAATTTTCACTGCTACTGCCGACAGAATTGGCGAAGAGAATCGGGGTGGAATAGAATTAAAGTTTATTGGAATGAGTGAGATTGTAGATCCCAACGGCCAAATTCTGTGCCGTCTTGGTACCAGCGAATCTGCCATTACATCAGTTGAAGTGGATTTGTCTCTTTCAGACAAGAAACAGATCAATGAGTATAATGATATACTCAAAGGAAGAAGGCAGGATCAGTACAAGTAATAAGTTAAAAGTGAATAGTGATAAGTGATATGTGATAAGTTATAAGTTATAAGTATTGGTTGATAGACTCTACTGCTCAACGGCTCATCTGCTCAACGGCTCATCTGCTCAACGACTCCACTACTCCATTGCTAAATGGCTCAACTACTCATCAGCGGGCATAAATACTGATCAGGGCTATTCTACTTTTTTGACGTATGCCGAACAATCCATTCGCTTGGATCGCGGCCTATCAAACTCATTTTATAACCGGCATTGCTAAGAAGTCTTTCACATTCCCGTTGTACTTCTTGTCCATGTGTTGCTAGAAAGATCACCGGTTTGTAATTAGAGAGTACATTCATAGCTCCTCTTAAAACCGCTGCTTCACCGCCTTCGACATCGATCTTCAGGAAATTCGGAGGCCGGGCTCCCGGACTATTTATATACTCGTCTAAAGTCGTAATGCGAACAACATGATCTCCGGTTGGATCTAACCGGCCTTGAAGGTGGTCTGGATGAGATTTAAACCGCATCTCGCCCGATTTGTCGGATACAGCAGTATCAAGTATATGTACATTCTCAAGTTTATTTAGTTGTATATGTTTTCTAAGGTAATCTAAGTTGTCTTTCATCGGCTCGAATGCGACAACTTGTCCTGACGGGCCGGTTAATACAGACGCCAGAATAGTGTAAGATCCGACATTCGCTCCAATATCGTAGACAACGCTTCCGGCATAAACCTCTTTTGCCAAAAGGCGCCGTTTAGAGAACTCATTAAAACCAAGCCAGCAGCTATGCGGGCCGGAACCTGCGATCCAGCGCTTGCCTTTTGCAGCTGTTGCAAGAATTGGGACGATCGTTCCTTTCGGAATTATTCGAAGCGGCAGCCGAAGAATAAGACCGAGAGGGCGCCCTGCTGAAATAAGCGATTGAATTATTTTAAAAATCCTTCCTGAAAATATTTTCAGGAAAATATAGAGATTTGCGATTTTAAATGCAAAAGTGATATGAATATCCTATCACCTACTCCACTACTCAACTGCTCATAGGCTTACTTGCCCGCAGATTCGTCCGCCGAAATGCAATGTAGGCGGAAGTGAATTACACGTAGGCGGGTCTGCTCAACTGCTTACATACTTGTATTCCACAAGTGGTTTGCATAAATTCATGGCAGAATCCATGAATGGATAGGCTGCAGACACTGTGCATGAAAATAAAAATTCAAAAAATACTGTGTCGAAGTCTTATAGCGATTTCAGCAGTTATTATTATTCTTTCATTAATTTTTATGATCTTTGAAAAACAATTTATTTTTTTTCCTTCAAAATATCCGGATGGATATTACAATCAGGCAGTGAATATCCCGGATTTAACCGATTGCTGGATGATTACCGAAGATGGAGTTAAGCTGCACGGCTGGTTCCTGTCTGCAGACAGCGCTATTGCAACGATCGTTATGGCTCATGGAAATGCAGGCAATATCTCTCATAGATATGTGATCTTGGCAGCTCTCA
>CAZYAM010000126.1:0-6436 GCA_964645575.1 uncultured Ignavibacteriaceae bacterium | reverse complement strand
AAAAAAAAACGATGTCAAGCCTTTATTTATTAGAAATGGCTAAGAATTAGGACATCTCTGTATTTAACTAAAACTGCATTATTTTACGATCATCCTTCGACGCTATATCCTTTAATAATCTTTTAGAATTACAGAGTATAATTCAAGGTTTTATTCGGAAACGGCAGGAATTTCAAGAAAAACGCATAAGTGGATTAAATCAATGTCACACTAATAGATTTTATTCTCTTCTTATTTCATCAGCCAGCGTGCGGAGAAATGATCCGGTTGAATACGCATTATTTCAACAAGAACCGTTTTTGCCTCATCGACTCTCCCCCTTTTTTGCAGCCAATCTGCTTCGCGCAAAAGCATAGTGATATAATACTTCTCAAAATCATCGGCAACCGGTTGCTTTTTATCCCAAATCCCGAAATCTGCAAGCGAGGTTTTATAGTAAGTTGTATCTTCTTTATTCGACAGGCGTAAAAAAAGGCCCGCAGGCATGCGCAAATAAGCGGATGGAAATTCCCGGTCTATCCGTGCATCGATATAAACAGGACGATCGGGAAGGGACTTTTCTACTATCTCGATTAAAAGGTTTTGCCAATATGCTTGAATAATATTGATATTAAACGGTATATCATGCTCGAACTTATACAGCTCTCCCAAAAATAGACTCGCACTGAGTTTTATTTTCTGCATCAGCTCCGGACATGTTTGCTGAAGCTGCATAAAATACCAGGAACGGTTTTGCAGCAGACTTTTATCGATTATCGTGATATCACGCCGTTCATTTTGAATAAATTTATAATATAATGACGGTGAAATAAAATAATCCCACTGGCTTGCTATAACGACGGCATTTTGCTCTAAATTTGAAAAAACATTACTTACAAACTGCCGCGGAAGAATATTTTTTGTCTCATCCACGCCATTCCAGTGAGATAATATTTGTATAATTGGAAGAACAGCTAGAACGGCCGCTGCCGATGTCTTGATCCATATTCGCTTATCGCTTATCCAATTTATAAGAGAATAGATTCCATATGCTGCTGCCCAGCCTGCAGCGATATAGGAAAGCAAAAAGTAAGAACCAATATCGAAGATGTTATAGTTTACAGCGTAAACAATCGTAGTTAAGAACAAAACCGCCAGAAAAGTGAGCATCCGGCGTGAATTTTTAAGCAATACAAATATTCCGATCAGGATGCATACAATTGCTATAAAATGAAATTCCGAAGTGAAATTGTTGACGAAGTAACTCAACTGTTTCTTAACAACATCTAGACCGGAAAACATCCATATTCGAAATTGCTTGCCGCTGACATGCCAAAAAAAACGTTCAATTGTTGCAGGATGCCCCCAATCAAGCAATGGATTCTTCGATGAACGAATTGGCAAGTATAAGTAAATTGATAGGCCGAGTAAAAATTCCGGAGTCAATTTTAAAATTCTTAAAAACGACTCCTTGTTAAAACCAAGAGCAAAAAAGAATAAATACAAAAATCCCGGCAATAAAAGAATAGTGGTCATATGATTTGAAAAACTCAATCCTAAGATAAATACAGAGAGAACCAGCTTTCGGGAAAGAATATCGGACTGTCTGAGCTGTTCTTCTAAACCGCCGATAAAAAATAATGTCGTGAGCAAAATAAGCACAAGATGAAGCGGGTAAACTTCGAGCACCGTTGATTGCAGCCAGAACGTTGATGAGAATCCAAGCACAAGACTTGCAACTGCCGATGCAAAAACAAAATGATGCTCGTTCAGTTCTTTACGTTTCTGGCTTTTAGCTCGAAATACATTCATCGATCGATGGAATACCAGTGTGGTTTTAAAAAAAATACCGACGGCAAGAGCTGTGAGTAAAGCCGTAAATATATTTAATTGAAGAATTTCTTCCAGCGGCACCGGGATCATCATCCAGCATTTCCCCAGCAAAGTGAAAAATGGATAACCTGTAGGATGTGCAATTCCAAGCGTGCAAATCACAGCCGCTAATTCGCCTGAATCCGTGAAACCAACCGAACGGCCCATCGTAACCAGATAAACGCAAAATGAAACAACGATGAGTGAAAAGCCGACAGCATTCTCATTCCGGAGAAACGAGATAGTCTTTTCTTTATTTATTTTTTTGAGCGAGAGTTGTAACATTATTATAAGAAAATAGTAAAAAACACAAAAAAATGCTTGGGAACATTTTCACTCCCTTCATAAGTATATCGAAGTTATGCAAAGCCCCAAAAAGAGAGTTCGCATCATTACTTTTCCTTTTCTATCTTTATGAATCGCAAATCATCGAAAAGAAGGATATGAACTCTGTTATTGCCCAATCTAAACATTCCACCTGGAAATTTCCCCGCGCATTCTGGACAGCAAATATTGTCGAATTGTTTGAGCGGTCTGCCTACTATGCGGTCTTTATTGCAATAACCCTCTATCTTTCCCGCATTGTCGGTTTTAACGATATCTGGTCTGCCTGGATCGGTGGTGTGTTTTCTGCCGGTATGTATTTTCTCCCTCCCTTCACGGGGGCTTTTGCAGATAAGATAGGTTTCCGTAAAGCTATTATACTCGCTTTCTCTTTATTAACGGTCGGGTACTTTACACTCGGCGCTCTACCATATAAAGAAACCGTGCTGCCTGCACTGGTTATTCTCATGTTCGGCGGTTCATTTATTAAATCGATTATAACAGGGACAGTTGCAAAGAATACGACGGAAGATAACCGTGCCCGGGGTTTTTCTGTATTTTACGGGATAGTCAATGTCGGTGCATTTCTCGGAAAAACATTTGCGTTCCCGCTTCGGCTTCAGTGGGGATTGGAATCGATTAATTACTATGCCGCCGCAATGACCTTTATCGCTCTTATCACAGTTCTACTCTTTTATAAAACGACCTATACTCAAGGTGAAGGTAAATCGTTTGCCGAAGTATGGGCAGGATTTGTCCATGTTGCAACTAATATACGTCTTGTGGTTCTGATTATTATCGTTTCCGGTTTCTGGATCATTCAAAATCAGATGTATGCAACTATGCCTAAATACGTATTGCGCACTGTCGGTGAACATGCCTCCCCTGAATGGATCGCAAATGTCAATCCGCTTATTGTCATGACTTGCGTCGTCTTTATAACACATCTCATGAGGAATATAAAAGCTGTTACATCAATGATCATAGGGATGTTTCTAATGCCAATCTCGGCTCTCTGTATGGCAACAGGCGCATTTATACAGACATCTGCGGGGAATTCCATTTCATTCGGATTCTTTTCATCACACCCAATAATGGTTATGATGATAGCAGGGATCACAATTCAAGGACTGGCAGAATGCTTCATATCGCCGCGTTATCTCGAATTCTTCTCGCTCCAATCACCGAAAGGTGAAGAAGGATTATATCTCGGTTTCAGTCATCTGCATTCATTCCTGTCTTCACTGATCGGATTTGGCCTCTCCGGATATTTACTCACAGCATATTGTCCTGATCCGGCAGCTCTCACTGCCGGCGAATTATCACTTGTATATAATAAAGCACATTACATCTGGTACTACTTTGCTGCAATAGGTTTTACGGCAGGTATTGCATTGATCGTCTATCAGCATTTAATCCGCCGATTAGATATTAAGAAATAAACCTTAAATCCATAGAAGTAACTGCTTCCTGTTGTTTTTTCGGCTTCTGTTGAGTATGTTTTCATTAATACGAGGATTGAAGATAACCATGTTGAAACACCTTGGCATTGTCGGGGCGGGAACAATGGGCAGGGGAATTGCCCAGCTTGCCGCACTCTCAAAAATCAATGTTCAGATATACGATGTAAATGAGACCATTCTCCGCCGCTCGCTTGAGCATATCAAAGCCGACTTGCGAAAAATGATTAACATGGGAAAACTGACTTCTGAGGAATTCACTGCAATTATCGAACGAATTCGCACACGAACCAGCCTGCCCGACCTCGGACATTGCGATTGTATTATAGAATCGGTTATCGAGGATATCCGTGTAAAGAAAGATCTTTTCAAACATCTTGATACTATCACTAATAGCACTGCTGTTTTAGCAAGCACTACTTCTTCCCTCCCCGTCACATCGATCGCATCCCTGACAAGGAATCCGGAACGTGTCATTGGTCTGCATTTTTTTCACCCTGTAAACACCGTTGCACTCGTTGAAGTAGTAAAAGGCTATAAAACAAATACTGAAACTCTTGACCGGGCTATCGAATGGGTAAAGCTGCTTGGTAAAGATACTGTTATCGTTAAAGACCTTCCCGGATTTATCGTAAGCCGCATATCGCTTCCGTTTTTCAGCGAGGCTCTGCGTCTGCTTGGGGAAAATGCTGCTTATGCAGAACAGATTGACAACATTGTAAGGAAAGCCGGCGGTTTTTCTACAGGGCCGTTCGAGATGCTGGACCAGATTGGAATTGATACAGCGCTCACCGAGATAGAATCATTGTACGAGCAATCGTATGGGGAGCCGCGTCTGCGCCCGCATCCATTTCTTAGACAAATGGTGGAATCAGGATTGTTAGGGAAAAAATCGGCAAAGGGATTCTATAATTATGAAGAAGTAACATAGTGGAATTTAAACATTGAAGAAGAATAAGAAAAAATCCAAAATAAGTAATGCAAAAACTGCCGCAAAGGCAATAAAAGTTCCGTCAAATAAAAAAAAGAAAGAAACGGAAGAGCATGCAATACAAAAAAAGGAAGTTACGCGCTCTCAAGAGAAGCGTAAACCCGAAAAAGCCCTCGTGTACGTTTTGGGTGAAACTCCTATGGTTGAACAATATGCTGAGATCTGCATAGCTCGAGGATACGATGTATATGCGTCATTGAATGAATCTTATCTGAAAGAACAAAGTGCTTTCTCGCCAAGCGTAACAATTACAAGTACTATTCCAAAAAATACGTCTATAGCCATTGAATTGACAAACACGAATATCCCTGTAAAGAAAAAGAATCTTGAAAAGCTGGCAAAAGCATTACCGGAGACTGCGCCGATTCTTTCTTCATCGGTAACAATAACAGCTACGGAACAATCTGCTTGGATTGCAGGTAAGCACCGGCTTGTAGGTATTGCCGCACTGCCCACTTTAATAGATAAACCGCTGGCTGAGGTTGCACCGACTATATATACACCGAAGGAAACCTTAGATGTAGTCTCACGCTTTTTTCGAACAATAAACAAAGAAATAGAGATCGTGCAGGATAGAATTGGGATGGTACTGCCGCGAATTCTATGTCAGGTTATTAATGAAGCGGCATTTGCAATCATAGAAGATATCGCTGCACCCGAAGATATCGACAAAGCAATGACACTTTGCATGCAATTTCCTCAGGGTCCAATCAAATGGGCGGAGCAAATCGGATTTGATCAGGTATATGCCGTTCTGACAGCGCTATATACCGATTTACAGGAAGAACGCTATCGGATCGCTCCTATATTAAAGCAAATGGCATCGACCGGTGTATGGTGGAAACAATCATCAACTCAATAAACGTACGAGATAAAACTATGCGACCAACTTATCTTATTTTTATAATGACATTTTTTATGACCGGTATTACTTTTTCTCAGCCGAAACTTTCCATTGATAATCCTGAAGTCAATCTTGGAAGTATGTACGGCGGCGAAAAGAAAAAAGGGAAGATTATACTAAAGAATATCGGCAACGACACACTGCGCATCTTTTCTGTCCAACCAGGATGTGGATGTACAACTGTGAAACAGCTAAAAGGATTTCTCCTCCCTGGTCAATCCGGTGATGTCGAATTGGAGTTCAACTCCTTCGGGTATCGGGGAAAAGTGGAAAAGCAGGTATTTATCAATACCAACGATCCGACATCGCAATTTGTTACTGTCAAATTAATCGCTAAAGTATATGAAGTCCTTCAGCCGATCAAAGGAACGATAAGAGAAGGTTCAACACTTTTTATCGATAATACCATAATTGGAAAACCAACGACACAGACAGTTGAATTAAAAAATGTTTCAGGCGTACCGATAGTAATCAAAGGTGACAGTGTCCCATCATCAACAATGGCTTTGACGCTAAACAAACGATCTCTTCGTCCCAACGATACACTCTCTATTCAAGTTACAGTACAACCTCAAAAAGTAGGTTCTGCTAAAGAACTTTTTTATATTTTCACGAACCATAAAAGCCGACCAATTGTGGAAATACAGGTTAGATATTTGGGGATCAAAGAGAATTGAAAATTCAACGACAACTGTTCAAAGAGGCCCTGCTTATAATTACTGCAGCGATTGTATTGGGATTCGCTTATACATTTTTAACAAAACAAGGTTTTTTTTCCAGTGAAGATACAGCAGTTTCTGTACCAAATACAAATCTTGAAATGATCTCATTGGAGAAAGCGAAGAAGTTATATGAATCGCATGATGCGCTCTTCATCGATTCCCGGCATAACTACGAGTATAAAAT
>CAZYAM010000125.1:4429-6473 GCA_964645575.1 uncultured Ignavibacteriaceae bacterium | reverse complement strand
GATGAATTTATTCGATTGTATAAGAAAAATCATTATCCTGTTTTGAAAAAACAAATGGAAACTGGGCGAATCCTGAAGATCACCATGGTGAAGCCTCGATATCATGCAGCCGAAGAAGGACGTTGGGATTGGAGAGTCACAATTATTTGGAAAAATATCCAGGTAACTAATGACGGTTTTAGTGAAGAAAAATTAAGCCGCCAACTTTTTACCGATCAAGAGACATTCAGGAAAGAAGAACAAAGGAGATTTGAAATATTAATCGGTCACTGGGATATACCGGTTGTCAATGTTGATCTAGAAAATGAGGAATAAAGATGTAATACTTAATTGAAGTTTTATATTTTTATAAAGAGAAGAATTATGGCAAAGAAAAATAAATCCCTTAAAAAAACCGGTAAAAGGTCTATTTCAAAACGCATTCCGGTTGCCAGGCGGAAACGTACAGTCAAAGTTAAATCTTCCTCCAGAATGCAGAATTTTAAGAAAAGTATGTTAACACTCATCAGCGAGACTTCAACAAATCTTCCTCAGGATGTAAGACGGGCGCTTGCTTGGGCAATTGAACGTGAAACACCGGGAAGTCAAGCAGCACTTGCGTTGCAAATGATGGCAGTCAATACCGATATGGCTTGCGATAACGAAGCACCGATCTGTCAGGATACCGGTATGCCGGCATTTGAAATTAAGATACCGGCCGGTGCAAACCAGATTTTTATGCAGAAAGAGATAAAGGAAGCGATTGTCGAAGCGACAAAACTTGGTAAATTGCGTCCTAATGCAGTCGATTCTCTTTCAGGTAAAAACAGCGGCAACAATCTTGGAGAAGGTTGTCCGGTAATACACTTTGAACAATGGAATGATAAAGAAATTGAAATACGACTTATCCTAAAAGGCGGTGGTTGTGAAAATAAAGGCATTCAATATTCGTTGCCGTGCGAATTACAGTATCTTGGTAGAGCAGACCGTACGATTGACGGAATTCGCAAATGTTTGCTTCATGCAGTCTGGCAAGCCCAGGGATATGGGTGCAGCGTTGGTGCTATTGGTGTTGCAATCGGCGGTGATCGCGCCTCTGGATATTATTACGCAAAACAACAACTCTTTCGTACTCTGGATGATATCAATCCAAATCCGGAACTTGCCAAATTAGAAGAATACATTCTGCAAAATGCTAATAAGTTAAATATCGGCACAATGGGATTTGGCGGACTGGCGACACTTATAGGATGCAAAATAGGATCATATCATCGTTTACCTGCAAGTTTTTTTGTATCGGTAGCGTATAACTGCTGGGCTTTTAGACGGCTTGGTGTTATCGTTGATGCAAAGACCGGAGCGATCAAACGCTGGCTCTATAAGGAAGATTCTCCGGTGATGCACATGGCGAAAGAAGAGAATTTGCCTTTAACGGGTAGGGAGATTTCTTTAACATTGCCGCTTTCGGAAGAACAAGCGTGCTCATTCAAGGTGGGGGATGTTTTGTTGCTTAATGGTATTATGCACATGGCCCGAGATGTATTGCATCATCATTTAATAACGCATGATTCGCCGGTGAGTCTTGAAGGCAGCGCGATCTATCACTGCGGTCCGGTTGCGTTAAAGAAAGACAATAAGTGGTTTATGAACGCTGCAGGCCCGACTACAAGTATTCGTGAGGAACCGTATCAAGGTGAAATTATCCGAAAGTTTAAAATTCGAGTAGTGATAGGCAAAGGTGGAATGGGAGTAAAAACACTCGAAGCTTTGAAGGATATCGGCGCCGTGTACGTAAGCGCTATCGGCGGTGCGGCACAATACTATGCAAAATGTATTGAAGAAGTGGAGGGAGTGGACTTTCTGGAGTTTGGTGTTCCGGAAGCAATGTGGCATGTACGCGTGAAGAATTTCCCCGTAATTGTAACAATGGATTCTAATGGAAACAGCCTCCATGCCGAAGTAGAGAAAAATTCGGGAATGGAATTGGCAAAATTTTCGGAGCCGGCGACGGTTTAAAATATGACAGAAGATGAATATCGAAAAAAGTGGAAAGAATCGGGCCCAA
>CAZYAM010000125.1:0-4329 GCA_964645575.1 uncultured Ignavibacteriaceae bacterium | reverse complement strand
GCACAGGGTTTCCCTTCCTGGGAAAAAGATGATGATACTGTTTATCGAATTCATTGTCCCTCTAAGCTCGGTACTGTATGGGAAATGAAAAAAGTGGAATAATATTTATAGCCGTTATTGAATTTTTTTTGATTCGGAATAAGGATAATAAGGCAATGGATATACGTTTGGTTTTGTCGAGATCTCGTTTCGATTCCCTGATTGTAACAAACCTGAAATCCTTATATGGCTTAACAGACGAATAAAATGCCAAAAGACGATCTTCCCATTACTCCGGCTGTTCGTATTTTACGTCAGAAGAAAATATCTTTTATCTCACATATTCATAAATATGAAGAACATGGAGGGACGAAACTGACGGCGGAACTGATTGGTGTGCCGGAAAATATTGTTGTTAAAACATTAGTGATGGAAACCGATCAGAAAAAGCCGCTGATTGTTTTAATGCATGGAAACCGTGAGGTTTCAACAAAACAGATGGCGCGAATAATGGGAGTCAAGCAGGTTTCACCATGCAATGCCGGCACGGCACAACGCTATACCGGCTATCTGTTTGGCGGTACGAGTCCATTCGGCACCAGGCATCCATTGCCTGTATATGTGGAAAAGACTATATTAGATTTGAAAAAAATATATATAAATGGAGGAAAGCGAGGCTTCATCGTCGAAATCAATCCGCAAGCTCTTCGTACAGCATTTCAAATTACCGAAGTTGAAGCGGCTATTCTCCCTTATTATTGATTAATGAGCAGGTGAGTATATGACATTAGGTGCGATTGAATGGACCATTGAACTGCGATTTATTGTTGCTTTGATGCTTGGATTTCTTGTCGGCCTTGAACGTGAAAGCATTAAAATTGACAAGAAATTGGTATTCGGCGGTGTTCGCACGCACCCTATTATCAGTATGTTCGGATTTGGATGCGCGTGGTTGTTTCAATTAGGTGCGACGTTTATGCTGCCGTCCGGATTGCTGGCTATCGCAACACTTACAGGCATTGCTTATATCGCTAAGATTCGAAGTGATCGGTTCGGAACAACAAGTGAAGTCTCTGCTTTGCTGACATTTATCACGGGTGCTTTGGCAATGCTGGTGGATATTTGGATTGCTATGTCGATGGGCATAGTTAATACCATCCTGCTTTCAGAAAAAGCGATGCTGGAATCGTATGTGGAGCGGTTAAACAAAGTTGAATTTCTTGCGACTGTTAAGTTTCTTTTGGTGACACTTATTATTTTACCTGTTTTGCCGAATCAGGAGTTTACATCTTTTCACATCAATCCGGCGAGAGTATGGCAGATAGTCATTATTGTATCTACTCTGGGATTTATTGGATACTTGTTGGAAAAAAAATTTGGTTCAAAAGTCGGATTATGGTTATCCGGAATATTCGGCGGTATTGTCTCAAGTACGGCAGTAGCACTTTCTGTCGGCAGAATGGCTCGACGCAATCCTGCCCGCGGCAGCATTGCATTACAGGCGGCATTGCTTGCAAGCAGTATGATGTATCTGCGTGTAATGGTGCTTATCTGGTTTATAAATGAATCATTTCTCGCGGACCTTTGGTACCGTCTTGTTGTTCTTGCAGGAGTCGGGGTGATTCTGTCACTCAGGATGTTTCAGAAGAAATTACCTGCAGGTAAATCAGAATTGCCGGAGTTGCAGAATCCTTTTGAGATACGTCCTGCAATAGGATTCGCCATATTATTCGTAATTCTCTCTATAGTGTCGGGATTTGTAAGATCTACATTAGGGGATTCAGGCTTATTAGGTTTATCAGCGATTGTCGGTGTAACGGATATTGACCCTTTTATTCTATCTTTAATTCAGGGGTCGGATGGAACGATGAATATTTTTACTTCAGCAATTATTTTAGCAATGATGAGTAATACGGTTGCAAAGGCAATATATTTCGGCAGTCTTTCTCCGGCAACAAGAAAAGAGACTGCATTAAAGTTTTCAGTTTTGGCAATAGCACATATTCCTTTTATCCTTTGGTAAGCGTTCCTGATGTTAATATAAATTGAAAAAGAAAAATTGATGAGAATTTGTATTTATTTCAAATGGAGTATTCTCTTTTTTGGTATGCTGCTTTCGTTGTCTTGTTCCACAACATCCTATCGAGAAGTGTATCCGATCCTGGCGGATGGAAAGTACGATTCCGAGTTTCCATATCGCGGATGTTCCGAACAACTTGAGAAGATTTCAGAATCTGTCCGGATGATAAGTTGTACGGTATATTATAAGAATTATCTCTTTCCACCGGAAGCAAAAGTCCGTTTGAATGATCTTCAATCTTCAACGTTGAAAGAAAAGTCGATAAAGGAAGTATTTCTGAACCGAACTTCGACGGGAAGCGCAACAATAATTTACAATCAGAATAGACGTATAGCACTGCTTACATGTGCACATATCGTCGATTTTCCGGATACGATTATTACGTACTATCTTGGGGAAGACAAAAACGAAACCGAGTTTATCCTTAATTTTACAATTAAGGATCACCAGTCCAACAATGCGCCGTCAATTCGGGATGCAAGCTATCTTGAGATATTAGCAATTGACAAAGGAAGCGATTTAACTATTATCGGGCAAAGGATTTACGAACAAGCGGCTGGAAATGTTGTCGTGTTCAAATACCCATTCGGCAAAGCCAAAGAACTTGAATGGGGAACGTTTGTATACCTTTTTGGCTATCCGGCCGGTTATCAAATGATTACCAGGGGAATTGTGAGCAATCCGAATCGAGATAAGCGTGGTTCATTTCTTACTGATGCAGTGATTAATAGAGGGTTCAGCGGCGGAATCGTGCTTGCTATTCGTGACGGAGTTCCAAATTTTGAGCTGGTTGGTATGGCAACGTTTGTACCTGCGCGACGGCAGTATTATATAAGTCCGTTCAAGGAAGGAGAGGTCTTCGATTATGAAATAGATGCACCTTTCAAAGGAGACGTATATGTAGAAAGTCGCACCGATATTATCTATGGTTTAGCCCCGGCTATTTCCTCAGAAGTTATTATCGATTTTTTAGAGGAAAATCTGCAACAGCTTCAAGAAAAAGGATATGACTTGTGTCCATTTTTAGAACGTGAATTTACCTTTGAACGTCAAATCCGGTGAATCTCGACAAGTATTCGGACAAAAAATCACACTTTTATTCTGCTGCTGAGAACTTTTTCCTGCATTTTACGTAACAATATGTAATTGCAGAAAAATAATAATCTATATAATGCAATTTATATGACTAATTTCTTTCACAATATGCGCGAAATATTCATCCGCGATCTGACATGGAATGATTTTAACAGATCTTTAAGCAATGATGTGCGCGGTATATATCAATTTTACACGAAGAATATAAAACCTGAAGAAGGAAATAAGAACCGGATTAAACGATCGATCAAGTTCCTGTGGTTTCTCTTCCTCGCTTTTTTAATGAAGCTTACACCGGTTCGACGATTAATGTATGCAATTGCTTTGATCTTTATTATTGTCGCATCTTCTCAAGAGCAAATAACATCTGCTGTCTATTCCTTTATTATAGTTACCATTCTTCTGGCAATGGAACTTGCCGACAAATTGATTACAAAAGATGAGTTAAGTGTGGCACGTGATATTCAATTGAGTCTTCAACCATTCGGTGTTGCAACGCTGCCAGGATATGAATTTGCCGCACATAGCGAGGTAGCAAAAGAAGTTGGTGGCGACTATTATGATGTGCTTGCGCTGCCGGACGGCAGTACGCTCATTGTTATCGGCGATGTTTCCGGGAAAGGCATTTCTTCGGCGCTTTATGTTGTAAAAATACAGACTGCACTGCAGTTATTTGCAGCAGAGACCAGCGATTTGCGCGAATTGCTTATTCGTCTAAATTCGCATATATACGGCCAGCTTAAACGCAATTATTTCCTATCACTTTTCCTCGTAAAACTCAATTCTAATGGAATGATAGAATATTGCCGCGCAGGTCATCCGCCCGCATTACTTTTTAATGCATCGGAAAATAATGTATCATGGCTGAAGCCGAATGGTTTTGCTGTGGGAATGGCAGCTTCATCGAATGGCGGTCATTCAATAGACCAGAAAACAAGTGCTGATTTCGGTTGCTCGCTTGAAACTAAAACTCTTCAACTGCAAAAAGGAGATTTATTGTTTCTGTTTACCGATGGAGTAAGTGAATCAGTGAATGCAGATGGAAAAGAATATGGGCAAGAAAGAATTGCCGGATTGATAAAAGAAATGGGTAATAGGAGTGTCGAAGAACTCAGGGAGAGCATCAAGCATGAACTTGTCTGTTTCCGCGCAGGGGCGGACCTGAGAGATGACAC
>CAZYAM010000124.1:0-6505 GCA_964645575.1 uncultured Ignavibacteriaceae bacterium | reverse complement strand
TGCCTATAATAAATAACGAATCCGGTTTCATCAAGTGAATTATCCGTCCAATTAAGTTCTATCTCAGTGGTTGATGCTGAATTAACAACGAGATCTGTAGGTGATGCAGGCGGAATTTTAAGAACAGTTTCAGCGCCAAGGATATCCAGCCCGGTCGCGTTCGTCAATTCTGTCCATGTCACGTATGCCGTATTATTATAAGGAACAGGAGAGCCGTAAATAGAAGGGAAATCGTCTAAACTTGCATTCGCAGTTAAGGAGCTGTCGGGAACACCGAACGCATACTCTTCTCCCGCCATACTGACCATGGCCCTGCCGTCTCTTATAAAGGACACATAAAAATTTCCGTCATAGTCGCACGTAACACTGGGCAGTATCTCGCTTCTATAGGTCGAGTTCACCATATGTTCTTCCCACGATTCACCTCCGTCATGCGATACTATTGCATAGACATCAAAATCGCTTCCGGTCTTCCAATCTGCTGCATCTCCCACATAGTCATATTGATATACTACTGCAACGCTTGATCCTGTTGCCGATATAGCTGGCCCGACTTTTTTCTTCATACCTCCGTTATAGTACATCGGTAATTTTACTTCAGGAGTCCACATTAGTCCAAACGAAGTTGATTTACGCATTAAAATAGAGCCGGCACTTGTATCCGTCCCTAAATAGGCAACAAATAATCCGCTCGAGCTGTAATCGAATCCTAAGCAAAATGCACCTAATTCAGATTGCGAAAGTCCCAATATAGTAAACGGCTCCCAGTTACTTGCTGTATCCGTTGAGGTACTGAACAATACTCTATTTTTTCCATCTGCCTGTTTGAAGAGAAATGCCATATAGAGATAATTATTTGTTGAATAATCTTTAATATCCGAGACCATTCGGAAATCGA
The DNA here is from genome assembly GCA_964645575.1 of uncultured Ignavibacteriaceae bacterium. Classification (GTDB taxonomy): domain Bacteria; phylum Bacteroidota; class Ignavibacteria; order UBA10030; family UBA10030; genus Fen-1298. The sequence continues at coordinate 5,607 of CAZYAM010000124.1, read as the reverse complement.
TCACAAATTCATCTATACTTACAACTGGAACAGAAACTTTACTTGAAGCAGTAGTCGCATCACCGCGCCTCCATTTATATGTCCATAGACTCCCGTTGGAGAGATATGAAACGATTACATCTGTTCCAATAAGAAGAATTTGAGGCAACGATAAACGATATGAACTGTTATATAAACCGTTAAAATAACTCCAGGTTTCTCCGCCATCCAAAGAATTGTAGATTTTTATTGTGCCGTAAGGGCGGGCTCCTCCTTCAATATCATCGTTTTCAAATGCGATAAACTTTTCATATTCATTAGAGACTATTTGAGGCGACCGCTGATCTCCAACCCCCGAATACACCGTCACTTCACTCAGCATGCTCTTTGCTTTAATCATCTTTTTCGATAATTGAGACCATGTTATTGGAGAGCTTGTTTTCGCCGCTTGCAGATCTTGAGAAGCGGCCGGAGACATGTCTCCGTAATTTCGGAAGGATCTTCCTGCAATTGCCGGTTTGACCGCCGGATTAGAACCTGCTAACTGCGGGGTGTAATAAATTTTCCCTTCCTGCAGGCAGGCTTTTATTTCTTTCGTATTCTGTGCGGTCAAAGAAAAGACAGGTACGAACAATAACAACAAAAACAGTTTTATCGAATTCTTCATCATGTGCCTCTCTGTGATATTCAAATTTCTTTTTTTCCCGATCTATCCGTATTAATCATGAACAATCTCTGAATGTTCTATGTTTATGGAAATACGGGAGCTGTCGGTAATGCCTGTGTCGAGGGCTGGCTGCTGCCGTCATCTTTCTTTTGCGATAATATTAAAGCCGCTGCACCGCCTGCAACAGCGACTCCTCCGAGTGTGTACCATAACCATGAAGATGAACCGCCTGTCGTCCCGGCCGTTACTTTTACGTCCTTGCCTGTGAGTTCTTTGCACATTTCGGCAGTGATTTCAGGAATTATTTCCGTCAGTAATTCTTCAACAGCGCCGTCATGCTGCCTGCTTTTATTCTGTTCAATCTGTGCCGTAGCAATATCGATCACCTGAACATTAATTGTAAAGATTTTCCCGACTTTTCCGATCGTTCCGGCGATCATTTTTTCAACTCTCAGAATTTTACCGACTTCAACAATACATTCCACACCTGAACATGCTTCCGACTGCTGGAATCCCTGCTCCTGAAGAATCGACTTTATCCGGTTTCTATCAACAACGATAAATTCGCCCGTCTCAATGATTTTACCCTGGAATGCATCGGACAGCGATGCTGCATCTTCCTTCGAAATACCGCCGCGTGGTTCGAACTCCATTACTGCAATATTCAATTTCTTCTCCTGAAGCTTATTTTCCTGGCTCATTGCGGCAGGGGCCGTAATAGAAATCAAGAAAACAAGCAGAACCATACGCATAAGAGAAGGATGTAAGAATAGATGTAAACGCATGTAAACCTCCTGTATAAAAAATTTCGAATTCCGCTAATCTCCTGCATCCGGCGGGTATACCAGCTTTGAATTTTTCCTTTCAGGACACAGTAACCGTAAACAATTATTTTTTCAGCGTGCCGTCAAGACTGTTAATAAATTCCTCGACTATCTTCGGTAAAAACTTCTCGCCAATGTCTTCCAGATCATCGTCATACGTCCACATGCGGGCATATTCTATTTTCGAAGTCGATACATCGATCATTTTTATATTTATCATATATTTCTCACCCAGCATGCCGATTGAACCCGAGAACATTTTTTTTACAGAAAGTATTTTCCCCGCATCCGCCGCTTCTTCCCCGTTCTGAGCTGCCTGGAATCCTTTTTCCTGCAGCACTGCATCTAATTTATTCCTCTCGATAACAGTAAATCGTCCGGTATTCTGCAGTACCGATGAGAACATATCCGTTACGCTTTCAGCTTCCCCCGGCTTCATACCGGCCCGTGATTCGAGTGTTAGAATACTGCAAGGAATAGGGGATCTAGGAGAGATTTTTTCTGTTGAACTGCAGCCGATCAGAAGAATAAAACTACTTATAAAACATAGTATTCTTTGCCACATTAGTCACCCTGCGATTTAACGGTTTCTGAACACTCGGTATAAAGAGCCATGCGTCATTTCAGTTATTCCGACGTTCATGACATTGTTTTAAAAAATATTTCTTAAATAAATTTGCCTATTATTTCTCTTTATATTCTGATTCTCCAAGAAGTTGATTGAGCAACGTTTCAAGTTCAACTTCAAAATTTTTATGGTTGCCCCGGTTGATCTTACGCACAATCCCGAATTTATCGATCACAATTAAAACCGGCAGTCCCCGGATAGAATACCGGCCTGCATATCTGCCCGCAGGATCCACGAGACAAGGTATTGTATAATCCCTATTCCTGTAAGTATTGCGTACTGAATCCTCTGTCAATTCTGCTTTTTCTAATGTATTAATGAGAAAGAATTTTACTTTTTGATCCTTATAACTTTCTGCAAGTTTTGTCAGAATCGTTATTTCATTTTTACAGGGCTGGCACCATGTTGCCCAGAAACTCAAGACAACCACATGTCTTTCTTTTTTCTTCCAGATTTCCCGAAGTTTCTTCCCTGTATAGTCTCGAAGAAAAACCGCTGTGTTTGTCATAAGATTGCGCATTACAAACTGGGGTGCCTCATCTCCGACACACAAAGTATCCGGCCTGAAAACCGTTCGAGCTTCGGAAGCGTCCCACTTTGAGAAAATCAGAATTGCTAAGAAAAGAACGGTAAAAATTTTAAGTTTATTCATTTGTTGTCCAAAATATATAGAATAATTGTAAAATCATAACAAGATTTTATGCATTTGTCAACATAATATATCACATTATTTCAGCTAAGCAACAGAGTCTCCTTGCATTTTGCACACCTCCTTGTTAGATTAGCAACAGTTTTGCCGGCTGTTCTTTACTTCACTAAACCAAGGATGAATACTATGACACCCGCGGAAGAGAAGAAATTCCATTTAAAACACTACACAGGCATTTTCATCGCCCTTATTACCGTACTGCTGGTCGAAATTCTATTTCATACATCGTTTATTCCCGATACGCTGGGGACCAGCTTCTTCCAATCTGTAGAACGCCGCAGTCTGGATATGCTGATGCGATTCCGCGGCAAACGGGATAACGCTGAGAACGTTGTAATGATCAAGATCGATGAGGCCAGTGATGAAGTAATCGGGTGGCCTTTTCCACGGTATCAGTACGGCGCAGCAATGGCTATCTTGAGCAATTACGGCACAAAAGCGATTGCTTTGGATGTGCCGCTGCCCCCAAAGGATGATGTCGACAGCACGGAGAATGCTCTTCTTCTCCAATACCTGTCAGAAGCTCAAAATACCTATCAGGTTTTCGGGCCATACGTTCCTTCGAAGACAGCACGCGAACAATTAAGCCGTGAAGACGTAGACAGCACTGCATATTTTGCGATAGGAAAATTCGGAATTCCCGCTCCTCGCAAACATCATTTTCCACGTTCTCCTTATTTAAATGACTACCCTTTTAAAGAACTGGCAGACATTTCTACAGGAGTTGGGCATATACTTATGACTCCCGATCAAACAGACGGCGTTATCCGCTCATTACCATTATATGTTGAATATGCCGGCAGTCTGTATCCGTCGATTGGACTTGCACTCGCATTTAAAGCATTAAATATAGAACCAAAACAGGTAAGGTTCGAATACACGGAAAATGGCACCATCGTGTCCGCAGGTCCTCTTAGGATCCAAACCGATCTGTCAGGTGAAGTACTGATCAATTACATAGGCGAAAGTGAAACTATACCGGCGGTTTCTTTTGTCGATATTCTTAAAGCATTCAAACAAGGCAACGAAAAATTCCTAAATCAGTTCGAAGGAAAAATCTGCATCATTGGGCCAACGATGCGTTCACTGGGCGATTATTATCCGACACCATTTGATGAATCAACACCAGGATTTTTCGCTCACGCAAATGTCTATGATATGATTGCAACCAATTCATTTATCACTCAGGTGCCATGGTGGATCCAATTCCTAATTCTCCTCCTTATTACACTGACCGTCGGATACTACACACACACGCGGCAGATAAAAATCGGGATTTTTGTCCTCATCGCCGTGACACTTCTCTTTCTGATATGTGTCGTTATTGCATTCAATTCTGAGCATCTCTGGATGAATATCACAGCCCCGCTGAGTGCATTGCTCATTTGTTTTGTGGCAACCGTTGCATACAAAGCAGCTACCGAAGGCCGCCAGCGCAAGCTGATTACAAGTATGTTCGGCACATATGTCGACAGTAATGTTGTCCGGATTCTAATTAACAATCCCAGTCTGGCAAAATTAGGCGGCGAGAAACATGAGATCACTGTTCTCTTTACCGATATCAAGGGCTTCTCGGGTATCTCGGAAAAAGTTAGTGAGGATGTTCTCGTTAAACTGCTCAATATTTACTTCACCGATATGACTAATGTCATTCTGGCAAACGGCGGTGCGGTGGATAAATTTATCGGCGATTCTATCATGGCGTTCTGGGGCGCGCCGCTTCCCGATTCCGATTCTGCATACCACGCCTGCGTTACCGCCGTGCAAATGCAATCGCAGTTAGAAAAACTTCAGACACGGTTAATAAAAATCGGCGGCATAGGAATCAAACAGCGCATAGGCATAAACACGGGATTATGCGTTGTCGGTAATATGGGATCTGAACAGAAAAAGAACTACACAGTCACAGGAGATCCGGTCAATCTCGCTTCCCGGCTTGAAGGAGTGAATAAACAATACGGTACGGGTATTCTTATTTCAGAGTATACTTATAAAAAAGCCGGCAAACGCCTGGTTACGCGGCTGGTCGACCGTGTACAGGTTGTCGGCAAAACAGAGCCGGTCCAGATTTTCGAACTTATGGATATCGGGAATAAGCCGTTAGATGAAAACACGAAGTATTTTCTTGATATTTTCGGACAGGGACTCAAAGCGTATCAGGAACGCAGGTGGGATGAGGGGATTGCATTTATGCTGCATGCAATGGAAAAAGTCCCTGACGATCCCGTCTGTCAGCTTTACATCGAACGGATGAAGCTGTATCAGATCACTCCTCCCGCAGACAACTGGAACGGAGTGTTTGTACTGCAGTCGAAATGACAACTCCAGCAACCTTGTCAAGGTTTCTTACGCGCATGCATAGAGAACCTTGACAAGGTTCTCTATCTTTAAACCAGAGTTATGGTAGTCGCAGGCTTTAGCCTGCCGAAATACATAACATCATAATTATTTTCACAATAGGGACACGGCATGCCGTGTCCCTACAATGTCTTTTTAACGTTTGTTTCCATTATTTCCTCCCCTCATATCGGGAGGTATCTCTTTTCGCCAAAAGAGAGCTGTAAAAAACAAATCGGAATAACTCCCTGACCCCCATTCCCGCTTTCGCCTGCCCGACTGCTGACGCAGCCATGCAGGCAGGCGGGAATGACATTTCCTTTTTATCAAATTCTAACGCGTATAAAGATTTTTTGCCGGATTTTTGTTTACAAGAAGTGTTTTGTGGGCCCTGTAGGGCTCGAACCTACGACCCGCAGATTATGAGTCTGCTGCTCTAACCAACTGAGCTAAGGGCCCTTAC
>CAZYAM010000123.1:0-6731 GCA_964645575.1 uncultured Ignavibacteriaceae bacterium | reverse complement strand
TTTCAATTCGCTACCGGTATTGTCTAAGATCAATAATTAGTGGTAGTCGAAACCTCTTGCCCGTCCGAAGGCGGGTTAGGTTTCGTTCTTAGAATAATAACGAAGACTGAAGTCTTCGACTACCATAATTCCAATTCTTTTTAAACAATTCCTACAAGGGAGCTGTCATTAAATAATTTCTTTTTCCCATTATATTATAAAAACATTTTCCGTTATAAAATAATGAAGAATAATAAAAACCAGAAGTGTTTTGCGAGAAGATAATTATTCTTCCGGTATAGGATGATCAATTTCTTTCCACATCGATTCAAAATTAAACGGTTTATAGGTCGGACTTTTTTCATTGTGGCATGACAGGCAGCTTTTCTTTATGGCTTCTTCATCTTTAAAATCCGTCATTCCTGCCGCTATGCATTCCTCCCTGTCTCTCATAATTCTACTGCTTTTATAAACCGAACCGGCTCCATGGCACGACTCGCACTGCACTCCGTCTTCTTTAAATTTCCCGTCTTTGATAGTGTGACATTGCAGGCATTCAGGCGATTCTACAGCAGGTTTACTAAAACCCATTTCTTTTGCAATCTCGTCTGATCTTTTTGTGCGTAATGTCCTAAATGCCTTTGCATGCTTGCTGCTCTGCCAGATCTCAAACTGCCTGCCGTCTCTTTTTCCTTTATGACATAGTTTACATACATTCACGCCTACGTATTTATTTTTATTGTTTCCTGCCATGGAAAAAATAACCGGGATTAAAAGAAATATTATTACACGCATTTCTGTCCGATTTCTATTTCATAAGCTTGAGCGTGCGCAGATATTCCTCAAGCTGTGGACGGAATTTAGGATGCGCTATTGCAATGAGAGCTTCCGCACGCTGGCGAAGATTTTTTCCATGAAGAAAAGCCGCACCGTACTCTGTTACTACATAATGAACATCCGCTCTTGAAGTCACAACTCCTGCTCCGGGCCTTAACTGGGGAACAATCCTGGTAACAGTATCATCCTTTGCGGTCGATGGCAATGCAATAAATGCCTTGCCTCCTTTGGATAGCGAACAGCCGCGAACGAAATCCACCTGGCCGCCGAATCCACTGTATATTTTTGTTCCGATAGAATCCGAACATACCTGCCCTGTTATATCTACTTCTATGCAGGAATTAATACTCACCATTTTATCATTCTGCGCAATGATGTACGGATTGTTGGTATAATCGCATGGATGCAGCTCGAATAAAGGATTGTTATGCACATATTCGTAAATCTGCTGTGTGCCTAAAACAAATGTCGACACTACCTTGCCGGGATGAAGTGTTTTCTTCTGATTGGTAATAATTCCCTTTTCGATAGCTTTCATTACACCGTCCGAGACCATTTCTGTGTGTATTCCCAGATGCTGTTTCCCTTCGATGCGTGCAAGCACTGCATCCGGAATACCGCCGATACCCAATTGTAAAGTTGCGCCGTCTTCAATCATCGGAGCGATGAAATCGGCAATTTTTTCTTCAATATTCGATGAGCCGGCAATATTCGACTCGAGAATCGGTACAGAGCATTCGACAATTTTATGAACGCGGGAAACATGAATAAAAACATCTCCCAACGTGCGCGGCATGCGCTCATTTACCTGCGCTACTATAATCTTCGCATTCTCTGCAGCGCTTTTCGATATGCCGCATTCAACTCCGAAGCTCATAAATCCGTGAGCGTCCGGCGGAGAGAGATGAACAAGAGCAACATCGAGTGGAATAAGCCCGTCTCTGAAAAGTGCCGGAATTTGAGAAAGATGGATCGGAACATAATCCGACATTCCCTCTGCAATTGACTCCCGGTCGCCGGGGCCGACAAAAAGCGAATTATGCCTGAAGTGCTCCGCCATACCGGGCTTGGAAAGCGGGTCGTCTCCTAAAAGCAACACGTGGTTTACTTCCACATTGCTAAGTTCCGGTGCGCGCTTGGCAAGGGCTTCGGTTAGAAGCAGAGGCGTTGCTGCATTCCCGCTTAAATAAATCCGATCATTCGATTTGACAACACTTACCGCTTCTTCAGCAGTAACAACTTTAGATTTGTATTGATCAAGCCAGTTCATACTTGTTCCTTACGGTTAGCTGTTGACTATGACTTGAGTAATTTTTGAATATCCACAGCTTTAAGATCGAACGCCTTCGCTGCCGCAAGATTTGTGCACTGTCCGCGGAATGTACAAACACCTTTTGAAAGTCCGATATCAGCACGGAGAACTTTTTCCATCCCCAGTTCAGTTGCTTCACGGAGGAATGGAAGAAGCACATTTGTCCATCCGACAGTAGCCGTGCGCGGCACAGACGCCGGAGTATTCGGAACACAGTAATGCACGATGCCATGCATAACGTAAGTTGGATCCAGCAGCGTCGTCGGCCGGCTTGTCTCGACACATCCGCCCTGATCAATGGAAATATCGACAATAACAGAGCCGGGTTTCATTTGCTTCACTAAACTTTCGGACACCAGATGAGGAGTCCTCTCGCCTTTCAGCAGCACAGCGCCGATGAGCACATCGGCTTCGCGCACCGCATTTTCGATATTATACTTGTCAGAGATTCCGGTAGAGATTCTCCATTGAAATAAATTTTCCACCTCGCGCAATTTGTTGATATTCTTATCTATGATCATTACTTTTGCACCGAGGCCAAGTGCCACGCGTGCCGCCGTGCGTCCGACAGTTCCTGCACCCAGTATCAGCACATCGGCAGCGGGAACACCCGGAATGCTTCCCAACAGTACGCCGCGTCCGCCTTCGCGTGTCTGCAGGTAATGCGCGGCAACTTGAATTGAAATCTGTCCGGCAATTTCAGCCATGGTCTGAACTATCGGCAGATCGCCGCGTTCATTTTCTATCAGTTCGTGAGCAATAGCGGTGATATTCTTTTTGAGTAGTGTATCGATCGTCTGGCGTTTGGCTATTGCCAGATGAAACGCGGAAAAAAGAGTCTGCCCGTCATGAAGGAATTTGAGTTCGCTCTCCGTAGGCGGGGCAACTTTAAGAATAATATCGGAACGGCTGATAACCTCTTCCGGGCTGTATACAATTGTTCCGCCCGCCGAGCGGTATTCATCATCCGAAAAGAAACTCAATGCTCCTGCATTCCGCTCGATATAGACCGTCGCACCCAGGCCGGCGAGCGTCTGTACGCCTCCCGGAGTAAGCGCGATCCGTCGTTCCGAAGGGAACACTTCTTTTAGAATGCCTATATTCATAGTATAGTTCCTTTGCAGCTACACAACATATTCAATATCAAGATTTTATTAACCACCCCTCTATCCCACGCCTGCCAAAGCATGCTTTGTGCGGCGTGCAGGCCTCCTCATATGAGCCTGCCTGCCGCAGGCAGGCAGGGGTGTGGGGTGGTGTATCATGTTTTAACAAAATATTTTTTAGATTTATTCAAAAAAAGAATATTCTTTTCTAATAATCCGATCATTCTTTCTTTTACGCTCTTCTTCAATGTGCTCAACATTAGGAAATGATTATTTGAAGTGCAAGATGCTGGAATGCACTTATTTTACAACCCTTTCTCTACGGATTTGATACCCGCCCAACAAGATGGCGGGTAAAAATCAAATCCCTACTCATTGACTATTGCACTCATCTGCTCATTTTCTCACCAACTCATCGGCTTATCGGCTCAACTGCTCCATGGCTCATTGGCTCAACTGCTCCTTGGCTTATAGGCTCCACTCCTTGCTTCTTTTCCTCAATTCTTCTAACTTTTAGTCAAGTGGTTCCCATCTATCAGCTGCAATGGGGATTCGCTCTTTCGCCTTTTGGGGACTGCAATAATTATTCGCAATAATGTCGGTTCTTACAAATATTCTTAGTATAGATAATCAAATAAAAGAAATAATAACGCAGTACTGCGTCTTTACGGATGTTGGTGGCAATAGTTATTTAAGAAGAAACGATATAAAATACTAATATAATGTATTTAAATTCAGATCAGATAAGAAAAAAATTGAGAACGGTGAAATTATTATTGAACCTCAATCGGATGATCTTTTGTTAAATATCAGTTCTTTAGATTTAAGATTAGGTACTGAATTTATCCAACAACCAAATGATCCTTTGTTAAAAGATATTATAATTGATCCAAGAGCCAGAGATTTAGCAAAGCATATTGTACAAAGAGGAAAATTAACAACAATCGAAATAGGAGAAAGCATTATTATTTATCCACATACTTCTATTTTAACACAGACTTTAGAATTAATTCGTATCCCGTTTGATTTAATTGGATTTACTTTTGGTAAATCATATTTAAATCGAATTGGATTGAGGATAACATCAGGAGTTATAAGCTCAGGTTTTGAGGGTAGATTGACTTTTAATATTGAAAATACAAATGATAGCCCCGTTCGTTTATATTCAGGACTAGTAATTATTAATTTAGTCTTTGCATTTATTGAACCATTACCAAAATTACGTAGTAAATATAGTCCATCATCCGGTATTAAAACTGAAGTATCATATAGTAATGAGGAAATTATAGAAACTAAAAACAAGATTATTGAGCAAGAAAATAAATTACAAATTGATAAGAAACAAATAGCTAATATAAAACTACTTCTTGACGAGGCTGTAAATGCAAAAGTTCCAACTAAAGGTAAAAAACTAGAAGAATTGTGTGTTCTAATATTTCAAAATATACCAGGAATTGAAATTAATAAGGTCAATGCAAATTTAAAAGCTGAAGAAATAGATATAATTCTTAACAACAATATTGATTTTGGATTTTGGCGTTTTTTGGGTTCACCAATTGTTGTTGAATGCAAGAATTGGTCATCAAAGGTTGGAACAAGTGAAATCAGTATTTTGGCTGAAAAAATGAAAACACTCAGTCCAGATATAAAAACAGGAATGTTAATATCGCCTAAAGGAATAACTGGAAATTCAAATAAAGATGCGACTTTAAAAGTTAGAGATAAAAGACGGGAAGGATTAAATATTATAGTTTTAGATATGAATTCTTTACAAAGAATAGCCTCTGGTGAGAACGCCTCAAAAGTAATCGAAAAAGGGTATAATGAATTATTTAGAATATAATCTGGAATTAATACATGAAATAATTAAGTTAAAGATAACTACTGCCTACAAAACGCGGTATAGCCAATAAGGGTTTCATTCGTATGCGAAGGTTTGTAGCCCGCTTCAACTTTTCTTGTACCTTGATAGGGAATCGCCCGCAATCCCTTACTGGCCATACCGCCGAACGTTAGCTGCAATTTTCTAATCACTTAGTTATATACGGATAATAACAATGAAAATCTTACTCTTCATTTCGGTGATGCTTTATTCATCATCCCTTGCTCAGACAGTACAAAATAGAGCCAGCGATTTCAAGGTAATAGAAATTTCATATTACCATGATCCACAATCTAAGTTAATAATAACTGATAAGTGGCGTGATATTAAAACACTTTTTTTTCATTGCAATGGTATGGTTGAAATTCAAGGGCGAACTCTGGTTTCATATTCCGAATATAATCCTAAAAAATTTCTCTACCCTACAGAAAACTGGACATGGGTAGATAAAAGGAAATTTTACTTACTAAATCAACTTGTAAGATTTGATGATGTTTCGAATGAATTAGAAATGATAATGGATATTGATAGGGAAAAAAGAGAAAAATAAATATCCCAAATCATCACGTTTTATGAAAACCGCAGATAACAAGCGAAAGCACGACGCTCAGCCAAGTTATCTTGCGTGCTTTTGCCAAACGTTAGCCGCAATGGCGCAAGAAAATTGCTATGGACACAGGAAGATGTAAGCTTTGTCTCCAAAAGAGACCGCTTCTCAATAAGTCCCACATCATTCCGGAATTCATGTACCGGGACCTCTTTGATGAACACCACAAGATGTACAAGTTAGCCCCCTCTAGTTACGTTGAGGGTGACCGAAAGGTGATGCGCCCTTCCTCCGGCGAGTATGACAGCGATATCCTCTGCGCTGAATGCGACAATGAGCGACTGGGCCGACTGGAATCATACGCCCAACAAGCAATGTATGGAGGGCAGCTTCCTGAACAGGAGAGACCCATGGTCAAGAATGTCAAGACACCGGAAGGGGTCGTGTTCAGCCATGCTACTAATCTGAGTTATCAGAAGTTCAAACTTTTCTTGCTCTCGATTCTATGGCGAGCGAGTGTCTCAAGACGTGACTTCTTCAAGGAAGTCAGTCTTGGCCCTTACGAGGAGATTATTCGGAACATGCTCATGGAAGACGACCCGAAAACGGAAGATGTGTTCCCAATCATTATGCTGACGTGGCTCAACGATAAGTCGACGCCGAAAGACTTAGTTGGACAACCTGGAAAGAATCGCGCCGAAAAGGGAATACGATACGTGTTCATTATTGGTGGCATTACCTACGTATTCTATGTTTCACCCGGATGGCTGCCCGATCGGCTCAAGCCCTTTACTCTCCAGCCGTCCAATGAAGCCTTCCTCCTACATATCCCCGAAGGAAAGAGTTGGGAACTTTGGAAGACCTATTTCAACGTGAAGTAAAATTCATGCGCGCCACTGCGGCTAACACGTGGCACACTGGCGCTCGGCGAGATTGGATCACAAACCGGTCCATGGGCACGGGGCCATGCGGCGTTGATGATGTGCCCACGTCCCACGCTAGTGTGCCACGAGACGTTAGCTGTTATTATTTGAGGAATTCATAATTTTAAAATTAACAATTGCTGGA
>CAZYAM010000122.1:2272-6732 GCA_964645575.1 uncultured Ignavibacteriaceae bacterium | reverse complement strand
CGTTGATAGTTGGTACCAGTATGGGAGCAGTCATCGGTGCAATGTACTCACAATTGCGCAATGTTGAAGCTGTTGAAAATAAAATAAGGGAATTTATTAAAGGAGATTTCTTTAAACGCATAGGGTTAGAACAATTTTCCGACTTTGACAATGAGAATTCTAACTCGGTATGGGAACGATTCGCTGCACACCTGAGGCAGAGATATATATTTTCGAAATCCGTCCTGGGAAGCGGGACATTCGCACAGACAACATTGCTTCAATCGTTGAAAATGCTCCTGGAAGACGGGGATATTCTTGATTTACCTCTTCAATTTGCTGCCGTGACGAGCGACCTTGTGGATGGCGAAGAACATGTGCTTACCTCGGGTTCAATTATTACTGCTGTTGCGGCAAGTTCGGCGGTTCCCGGTATCATCGCTCCTCTTGCAATAGGTCCTCGTCTTTTTATTGATGGAACCGTTACAAGTACTATTCCTGTACCAGCCGCATCCTCGCTGTCAAAAGATCCAATCGTTGCTATCGATGTTCGCCGTTCACTCGGCAGTTTTGAAAACCACCGACATGGATATGAAGTGGTCATGCGTGCCGGAGAAGTAACGACCCGCAAACTCAATGATCTTCACTTGCAGAAGGCTGATATAATCCTTAAGCCCGATGTGAAAAATATCGATTGGAACGAATTTAAACGCATTGATCAATGTGTCTCTGCCGGAGAAAATATCGTTGAACAGAATATGCAGCTATTAACACATAAACTCATAAAGCGTCCGTTCCTTTTTTTCCGCTGGTAACTCAGATATTCTTTAGAACGGCTTTCATATCTTCCGGCAGTTCAGAATCGAATTTTACGAATTCCTTTGTCGAGGGATGTATAAAACCGATGGTCTTTGCATGCAGTGCCTGACGCGGGATCAGCTTCAGTAAGTTTCCTGCTTTTTGAGCCTTCTTCCCCTCCAGGCCGTTCCATGTATTACTGCGTCCGTTATATGTAGGATCTCCAAAGACAGGATGGCCGATGTGCGCCAGATGCACACGAATCTGGTGCGTACGCCCGGTCTTCAGATGCAGCCGGACAAGCGAAAGGAATTCATACTCTTTAATAACTTCATATTCCGTAATTGCAGATTTTCCGTCTTCTGTGACTGCCACTTTTTTTCGGTCGCGCTTGCTTCTTCCAAGATTCGCTTCTATGGTTCCTTTCGGCGATTTGAATCGCCCCCAGACAACAGCCCTGTATTCCCGGTCGATTGTCCGTTTTGAAAACTGTTTTGCCAGGAATGCATGCACTGCATCGGTCTTGGCAATCACCATTAATCCTGTTGTATCTTTATCAAGCCGGTGCACAATACCGGGCCGCATTTCAGTATTGATCTTCGAAAGATTATTGCAATGGAACAGGAGTGCGTTAACGAGTGTGCCTGAATAATGTGTGTAAGCCGGATGTGTAACCATTCCGGCCGGTTTATTTACTACCAGCAGATCCCCGTCTTCATAGACAATGTCTAAAGGGATATTTTCTGCGTGTGCATCCGGATGCGGCTGGCGCGGGAATGTCACATCTATAATATCATCAGGATTCAGCTGGTAACTGGACTTTATAATTTTGCCGTTCACCAGCACCATACCGGCTTCTATAGCCTGCTGAACTTTGCTGCGTGTTGCGTTTTCTATGCGATGCGTGAGATAAACATCAATACGTTTACGATGCTCACCGGCAGGAACAACAATGCGTGCATGTTCTCGTTCTTCCGGATTTCCATCTGATGATGGATGAGAAAGCATAGCATGTTCAGTTATTATTGATTTATTGAAAAGCTCTGCACGTCACTTTTTATTTCATCATGATTGTTTTGTGCAGAATTCGGTTCAGTAACAGCTTTTGTTCCATCCGTAGCCGCGGCGGCAGACTTGTCCAGCTCTGTAAATTTTTTATAAAACAGCAGTATCAAAGCAATGCCTATGGAAACGGAAGCATCTGCCACATTAAACACTGCAAAACGATCCATATGGAATCCTAAAAAATCAATTTTAAAGAAATCCATATCGATAAAATCAACTACCTTGCCGTAGAACAACGGCGCATACCCGAAGATGATGCCGTAAAAGCACCTATCAATGAGATTCCCGATTGCTCCGCCAAGAATTATCGCCAATGTGAGACGAATAGCGAACGCTTCATTTCGAACTCGATAGAGATAGTAGAAAATTCCGATACTTGCAATAAAAGTAAAAATTGCCAGAAATAACCGCCCGCCGATATCTATCCCGAATGCCATACCGGGATTTTCTACAAATGTCAGGCGAAGGAAATCACCGATCACCGGAATACTCTGGCCCAGCTGCATCCCCTGGTGATAAAAATCAAAAATGGGAAGATAAAATCCTTTTACTAATAGTTTTGTAATTTGGTCAAGCAGGACAATACCCAGAGTAACGAAAAGAACACGCAAAAAATACCTCGCTTTATTCAGATTAAAGATTAAAATTTTCGATTGGTGATTCAGTAAAGCACTAATTCGGGAGCCGAGTTATACATTAGGACATAAATTACCGACCGATATCTGTTGATACTTTATTTACCGCCCAATTTTGTTTTACAATCGATGCACTGATGAGCATGAGGCACCGCTTCAAGCCGTTCTTTGTCCATCAGGTTTCCGCATTCCGTACAAAATCCATACGTTCCCTTTTCGATCCTTTTCAACGCATCGTCGAGATAATTAAGGAACTTCCCTTCGCGTGATGCAAAGAGAAATGTCTTTTCACGTTCCATCGCATCCGTGCCTTGTTCCATGTGCGAAGAGTATGTTGAATTCTCGATTTCATATTGTCCGGTCGTAACATCCATCATCGTCGATTTTAAAGATTCCAGCTCTTCAAGAATTTCCTTACGTTTCTCCAGTATGATAGCTTTAAAATGCTCAAGATCCTTTTTGCTGAATCCTTTCCTGGAAACCGAGGCCTTTGTTTTCTTCTTATTGATTTTAGGTTTTAAAGATGCACGCTTGGTAGTCATCTTCGCCCTGGACTTCTTCACAACTTTTTTCTTTGCCATAACTCTCCTCATAATATAACTGCAGCAATATATACTATTTTTTCTCAACTGCAATTGCGCTGGGTTCACCGTTTATATCTTCATCTTTTGCTCCTTGTTTCAGGGCATCGGCACTTGATATAGACTTTAATTCGACTGCCAATGTTTCCTGCTGTATATATTGAACCATCCGCTCCAGTGCTTTTGTCAATCGTTTCGACGATGCGTGCGCAATTCGAATTCGGTCTGTTACTTCAAATCCAGAACTTTTACGCAAATTCTGTACACGATTTACAAATTCGCGTGCAAGCCCCTCATCTATGAGTTCATCCGTAAGCTCCGTATCCAGCGCAACGGTAATCTGTCCGTCGGTTTCTACCAGCCAGCCCTGAATATCTTCATGCAGAATTTCCACGTCGGATGTATCAATTGTATATTCTGTTCCGTTGACATTCAACGCTAACTTACCCTCCAATTGCAGTTTATTCATTTCTTCAGATGTCAGATCCCGCAGCCGCGCAGCTATCGGCTGGACAGATTTGCCGAACTTCGGCCCCAACATTTTAAAGTTCGGTTTGGATTTTTTCTTTATAAGCGCCGACTCGTCGGTAATAAATTCGATTTGTTTGACATTGACCTCTTCAAGAATAACGTCTTCCATTTGCTCAACTTCTTTCCGTTCTGCTTCGGATTTGACCGGCAAGATGATTTTCTGCAGCGGCTGGCGGACCTTTAAATTTGACTTCATCCGCATTGCACGCACTATGCCGACTATTTTAATCGCACGTTCCATCCGATGTTCAAGCTCAGGATTGATTACGCTTTCATCTGCACCGGGCATTTCTTCCAGATGAACAGATTCTGACATCGGTTTGTTTCCCGCTGTCAGGTTACGATACATCTCTTCGGCCAGAAACGGCGTAAAAGGAGCGATAAGTTTACTTATCGTCAATAAACACTCATGAAGCGTCTGGTATGCTGCAATCTTGTCTTTCCCGTTCTCGCTCTTCCAAAAACGGCGGCGATTACGGCGCACGTACCAATTAGAAAGCTGGTCGATCGTGAAATCGCTTACCGCTCTTGCGGCGCGTGTGATATCGTACCCGTTAACTGCCTGGAGATATGTCTTCACCAGCGTGTTCAACTCCGACAGAATCCATTGATCTATCTCCTGCCGCTCGCCGGCCGGAATTTTTTGTTCCGTGCCGTCATATTTATCTACGTTAGCATAAAGAGCAAAGAAGGAATATGTGTTTGTCAGTGTACTGAAAAATTTTCGCTGCACTTCACCGATACCTTCTTCATCGAATAACGTCGTTCGCCATACCGGGCTCTGCGAAACCAGATACCAGCGCACGGAATCCGCACCGTATTTTTTTATCAACGCAAACGGATCGACTGTATTCTTCTTTGTCTTCGACAT
>CAZYAM010000122.1:0-2172 GCA_964645575.1 uncultured Ignavibacteriaceae bacterium | reverse complement strand
TCGATCATCTGTTTAGCGTAATCCATCGTACGTATGTACCACGATTCGCGTGCATAGTATAACAGCGGCGCCGAACACCGCCAGCAGTGCGGATAACTGTGAAGATGCTGCTCCTTCTTGTAAAGAATGTTTCGATGACGAAGATCCTGAATTATTTCCGGATCGGCATCTTTTACAAACTTACCCGCAAAATCCGTCACTTCCTGATTGAATGCTCCGGATTTGTTGACAGGATGAATTGTGGGCAATCCATATTTACGCCCGACCTGATAATCGTCTTCACCGTATGCCGGAGCCATATGAACAATGCCTGAACCGTCTTCAGTCGTAACAAAATCTGCTTCGACAACATACCATCCTTTTTCTTTCACCTGATGATATGAATACATCCTTTCGTATTCTTTGCCTGCAAGCGCTGCTCCTTTGAACTTCTCAAGAACTTTATACTCATCACCCAGCACTGAAAGGCGTGCTTCGGCAAGAATCAACTTCTCGCCCTTGTGTTCCGCTTTCACATAATCGATATCGGGATGAACGGCAACTGCAACATTCGAGATTAATGTCCATGGCGTCGTCGTCCAGACAAGGAGGTATGTATTATCTTCTCCCTTAACTTTTAGCTTGATATAGATCGCCGGATCTTTTACATCCTTATAACCAAGTGAAACCTCATGTGATGACAACGGCGTTTCGCACCGCGGGCAATACGGCTGTATCTTGTATCCCTTGTATATGAGCCCTTTGTCAAAGTATTTTCTCAGCGCCCACCAGATGGATTCGATATAATTATTATCAAAAGTAACATACGGATGATGGAGATCGACCCAGTAACCCATCATACGAGTCAATTCTTCCCAGTCAACCTTGTACTTCCAAACCGACTTTTTGCATTCTTCGTTGAACTTCGCTATTCCATACTTAACTATATCGTCTTTATATTTGAAACCGAGTGATTTCTCAACCTCAATTTCGACAGGCAGGCCGTGAGTATCCCAGCCGGCTTTGCGATGCACCTGAAAACCCTGCATCGTTTTATACCGGCAGATGATATCTTTCAATGTTCGTGCCATTACATGATGAATACCGGGACGGCCGTTTGCCGTAGGCGGGCCTTCATAAAAGGTGAATTCCGGTTTTCCATCGCGTGCCGAGATGCTCTTCTTGAAAATATCGTTTGCTTCCCAGGACTTCAGAATTTCAGATTCAAGTTCGTGATAATTTAATTTGTCTGTTAATTGTTTATACATCGTTTTATTCGCGATTGAGTAATTACGTGATTTGTGATTTTCAATGAGAGGAAGAGATACCGACAGTTCTTATCCCTTAACTCCAACCAGCCTTCAGTTTTGCATCCTCTTTACAACTTCTTTCATAATCGCCGTCATTTTCGGTTCGGCTGCCGTAGAGACTTTAATGATCTCATCCAGGGTTGTCGGCTTCAGCATATCAGGGAAACACTCATCTGTAAGAATAGAAACGCCCAGGACTTTTATTCCCATGTGCACTGCTACGATAACTTCCGGTACAGTGGACATACCGACTGCATCCGCTCCGATTGTCTGGAGAAAACGGTACTCTGCACGGGTTTCCAGATTCGGCCCGGGCATCGCTGCGTACACACCTTTCCGTAATTGAATCTTCAAATCAAAAGCGGCCTGTTCGGCAAGGGCAGTAAGTTCTTTACTGTATGCCTCGGACATATCCGGAAAACGCGGGCCAAGTTCGTCATCATTCGGTCCGACCAGCGGATTATCGCCCAGCAAATTGATGTGATCGCACATGACCATCACATCGCCTTTTTGAAAATTCGTATTGAGCGCACCGGCAGCATTCGAGATAAGAAGACTTTCCACACCGAGGAATTTCATGACCCTTACAGGAAACGTCACTTGTTTCAGGTCATACCCTTCGTACATATGAAAACGTCCCTGCATCGCTACGATTTTTTTGCCGGAAAGTGTTCCAAAAATTAGCTTTCCTTGATGCGATTCGACTGTAGAAACCGGAAAATGCGGGATTTCGCCGTAATCGATTACTATTTCCTTATCTATCTCTTTTACCAATCCGCCGAGCCCTGTGCCAAGAATTATGCCTATTCCGGATTTCGTTTTCGTTTTAGTCCGGATAAATTTAACAGCTTCGTCAATATTTTTTCGTAATTCAGTCATGATA